>CAZGKH010000159.1:0-8397 GCA_964525665.1 uncultured Anaerolineae bacterium
CGCCCGGCTGTCTCCGCTGGTTGATGTTTCGTAGTCACACTGTGTCATTGCGAGCGGAGCGAAGCAATCTCCAATGCGCGAGTAGGGGATTGCTTCGGCACAAGAACCGCGCCTCGCAATGACACTCAGAGTCCAATTGTCGTTAGAAGGGACGGTGTAATGGTCAAAATCCCCGTGTTGAAAAGTATTACCGAAGCCAACGCATTGCTGGCCGATGCCCTGCGGGAGAAGTTCGGCCGGCAGGACGTGTTGGTGCTGAACATCATTGCCTCACCTGGGGCTGGCAAGACCACGCTGCTGGAGCGCACCATCGAAAAGCTGCACGGCAAGCTACGTCTGTCGGTCATTGAGGGCGATCCCACCACCAGCCTGGACGCCGAGCGCATCGGCGCCGCCGGAGCGCCGGTGGTGCAGATCAATACCGATGGCGGATGCCACCTGGAGGCGCGCATGATCCAGGCGGCTCTGGGACAACTGGACGTGGAGGACGCCGACGTGGTCATCATCGAGAACGTCGGCAACCTGCTGTGCCCCACCGGCTGGGACCTGGGCGAGGACGCCAAGGTCGTGGTCGCCAGCCTGCCCGAGGGCGACGACAAGCCGCTCAAGTACCCGATGGCCTTCGCCACAGCCCAGGCGGTGGTTATCAACAAGGTAGACCTGGAGCCCTACGTCCCGGCCCAAGCGTCAGTGCTTCGCCAGAACGCTCTCCAGATCAACCCAGACCTGGCGGTGTTTGAGGTCTCTGCCCTCACGGGTCAGGGTCTTGATGGATGGGTGGATTGGATACGGGATAAACTGGCCGAGAAGCGGGAGTCCTAATTATCAGTGTCAACTTAAGGCTCAAAGCCCCGGGGACGGGGCTCAGAGCTTAAGTTGACACAAATGGAGTCGTGATGCACGAAGCATCCATAACCGAGGCCATGCTGAACATGGCCCTGGAACACGCCAAAGGCCAGCGCATCACCGACATCTACTTGCGGGTGGGCATGATGTCGCTCGTCGCCCCCGAATCGGTCGAGTTCTATTTCGAGTATCTCAGTAGTGGCACACTGGCCGAGGGTGCAACGCTGCACTTTGAGACCGTGCCCATCGAGATGACGTGCCTGGATTGTGGGCGGCAAGCCGATCTGAGCGACTTGATGGACGAACAACCCCGAGCGATCATGGTGCAGGCCCTGGCCCGAGGTTGCCAGTGCTGCAGCAATAACCTCCGCGTCACCGGCGGCACTGGCTTCGATATGGTAAGTCTCGGAGTAGTACCTGAACCCACATCAGAAAAGAAAAAGAAAAGGAGAAAGAGTAATGAATGAGGACATCTACCGCAAACTGGCCCAGCGACTGGACGCTATCCCCAATGGCTTTCCCGTCACCGAAAGCGGTGCGGAGCTGCGGCTGCTGGCGAAAATCTTCACGCCAGAAGAGGCGGCCTTGGCCAGCGTGATGCGCCTGAGCCGCGAGCCAGCCGCCGACATCGCCGCCCGCGCGGGGGTGGAGGCCGATGCCGCCTATCACACGCTCAAGAGGATGGCACGCCAGGGGCTGATCCGCATCAAGAAAGGCAAAGGTCAACTCCTCTTTGGGCTGAGACCCTTCGTCGTCGGCTTCTACGAGGCGCAATTGCCCCGCATGGACGTGGAAATGGCGAAGCTGTTCGAGCGATACCTCCAGGAGACAGGGGGCGCCGGCATCGTCCGCGATGTGCCCGCCGTCCACCGCGTCATTCCCGTCGGTGAGGCGATTCCCGTGGATCTGGAGATATTTCCCTACGAGCGCGCTACCGAATTGCTGGAACACGCCAAATCGTGGGGCGTGCGCGACTGCATCTGCCGCGTCCAGCAGAAGCTGATTGGCAAGGGATGTGACCGCCCAACCGAGAACTGCCTGGTCTTCGCGCCGGTCGAGGGTGTTTTCGACCACAGCGAGGTGGACCGCGCCATCACTAAAGAGGAGGCGCTGCGCATACTATACGAGACCGAGGAGGACGGCTTGGTACATTCCACCGGCAACTATCGCGACGGGCACAGCTACATCTGTAACTGCTGCACCTGCTGCTGCGGGGTGTTGCGCAGCGTGGCCGAGTTCGGCGTCCCCACCACCGCCGTCCGCTCCGACTTCCACACCGTCGTGGACGCCGTGGAGTGTATCGGCTGCGGCGACTGCCTGGAGCGCTGCCAGTTCGATGCCCTCTCCTTGCCGGATGACATCTGCGTGGTGGACTATGCCCGTTGCGTAGGCTGTGGGCTGTGCGCTACGGTCTGTCCCACCGACGCGCTGTATCTGGAACGACGTCCCACGGGCGAGGTTCCCCTGCCGCCGGCCGACATCAATGAGTGGATGGTCCAGCGCTCCCAGGAGCGCGGCATCTCGATATCGGATGTTCTGTAAACGAAAGGATGTGAGAGCTTTTTGCTATGACAAGCATTACCCGAAGAGAGTTTCTTCGCCAGATGGCGGCAGGGCTGGGGACGATGGCCGGTGGCTGGCTGCTGAGCGCGTGCGGAGTACAAAAGCGGAGCCCTGAGGTCCCCCCTGAGCACGGCGAAGGGCTTGTCGAAGGGACGCCCACGCCCACTGCGCCGCCGACGCGCACCCTGCCGTCCCCCACTGCGGGCATGACTAGCATACCCACCGCAACCCCCTTCGCGGCACATCCAGACCTGGTCGTGGCGCGGGGCGGCGAGCCTGAGGAGATGGTGCAGCGGGCGCTGGCAGCGCTGGGGGGGATGGAGCGGTTCGTGCGTCCCGGCGACGACGTGATCGTCAAGCCCAACATCTGTGTCGGGTACCACACCTACGAGTACGCGGCGACCACCAACCCCTGGGTCGTCGCGGCCCTGGTCAGGCTCTGCCTGGAGGCTGGCGCGCGCCGCGTGCGGGTGATGGATTACCCCTTCGGCGGCGGAGCCGAGCAAGCCTACGTCCGCAGCGGCATCCAGGAACAGGTGGCGGCGTCTGGCGGAGAGATGGAGATCATGCCCCAGTTCAAGTTCGTCTCCACCGAGATCCCCCAGGGATTGACCCTTCGCCAGTGTGACATCTACGACGAAGTGCTGAACGCCGATGTGGTGATTGACGCGCCCATCGCCAAACATCACGGCCTGGCCCGGCTGACCCTGGGCATGAAGAACCTCATGGGCGTCATCCGCAATCGCCCCATGATGCACCGCAACCTGGGACAGCGCCTGCCCGACCTGACGAGCCGCATCCAACCCGCGCTAACGATCGTTGACGCCGTGCGCATCCTGGTGGATAATGGGCCAACGGGCGGCAGTCTGGACGACGTAAAGAAGATGGACACCGTGATCGTCAGCCCGGACATCGTGGCCGCCGATAGCTACGCGGCCACACTGTTCGGGCTGCAGCCCAACGACCTGGCCTACGTTCGCGCGGCCACGGACATGGGACTGGGACGGAGCGACCTGGACAGCCTGGACATTGAGGAGATATCCATTGGCTAGGGCAAGGCCTAGGGTGAGGTGGACGCCCCGCCATTGGACGATGCTGCGGCGGTTGATCCAGTACGCTGCGCTGCTGGTGTTCGTGGCGCTGTTCGTGTGGTCGCGCCGGGGGGGATGGCCCTTCGACAAGCTCAGGACATGGCCTGGGTCGGTGGTCAACTTCCCCCTGCGGCTCGACCCCCTGGCAATGCTGGCCCACCTGCTGGCCAGTCGCACCCTTCTAGCCGGGTCAGCTCTGGCGCTGATCACTGTGGCGCTGACCCTTGCGCTAGGCCGGGTGTGGTGCGGCTGGCTTTGCCCCTTGGGGACGCTGCTGGACTTGTTCTCGCTGCGCCGTTGGCGTGGGCTCGGTCGGAGACCTTCGCCCAACGCTTCGTGGCGCAGGGTGAGGTATGGTTTGCTGTTGACCATCCTCGCGGCCGCGCTCCTCACTAACCTGACCCTGCTGATCTTCGACCCATTGACCATTCTCTTTCGCACCCTGTCGGTCAGTGTGTGGCCGGCGGTGGACCAGTTGGTCACAGCGGCCGAGGCTGCGCTGTACCGAGTTCCGGTGCTGCGGCCAGCCATTTCGGACTTCGACGCGCTGGTGCGGCCCAAGGTGCTTCCCCCGGAACCTGCATTCTATCGGTATACGCTGCTGTATGCCGGCCTGTTCCTGGGCGTGATCCTACTGAACCTGGTCGCGCCGAGGTTCTGGTGTCGCTATCTGTGCCCTCTCGGTGCGCTGCTGGGGTTGCTGAGCAAAGCGGCGGTGGTGCGGCGGGAGGTGAACGACCGCTGCACGCAATGCGACGCCTGTGATCGGGTCTGCCCGACCGGGACGATCCAGGCAGAGAGGGGATATGCCAGCGACCCGGGCGAGTGCACCATGTGCCTGGAGTGTCTGGCGGCCTGTCCGCACAGCGCGGTCTGGTTCCCGGCTCACCTCTCGCTGGTCGAGGGGCAGCCCTACGATCCCAGCCGGCGGCAGGCGTTCATGGCTCTGGGCGCGGCCATTGCCAGCATCGGCCTGTTCCGTGTTGCCAGAAGGGATCACCCGTGGCTCATCCGTCCCCCAGGGGCGCAGGAGAACGACCTGCTGTCGAAGTGCATTCGCTGCGGGGAGTGCGTTCGGGCCTGCCCGACCAACGCCATCCAGCCCGCCGTGGCCGAAGCGGGCCTCGAGGGTTTGTGGACGCCGGTGCTGGTGCTCAGGCTGGGGTACTGCGACTACTCGTGCAACGCCTGCGGCCAGGTGTGTCCCGTGCAGGCCATCCCTCCGCTGAGCCTGGAGGAGAAGCGACAGGAGGTGATCAGCCTGGCGTACATTGACCAGAACCGTTGCATCCCGTGGGCCGACTACCAGGATTGCATCGTGTGCGAAGAGATGTGCCCCGTGCCCGATAAGGCCATCAAGCTGGAGCGGGTTGAGGTGCGGAACGGCGATGGCGTGCTGGTGACAGTGCAGCGCCCCCGCGTGATCCGGGAGCGCTGCATCGGGTGCGGCATTTGCGAGTACAAGTGCCCCGTCAGTGGTGAGGCGGCCATTCGCGTGTACGTGCCTTAGCATTTTGTTAGAACACTACAACGGATTTGGAATGGAAGGATTTTATACTTGATTCAATCTGTTTGTTTCTCAATCCGCTGTTGTGTTACACGGAACACTCCTCGATTCAATCCGCTTCTTTCTGAATCCGTTGTTGTGTCCCCTACCTGACTCGCACTGGCGTGATCGTTAGTCTGGTGCCGTAGAAATTCGCCAGCAGGCCGAGTTTTAGGCCCAGTTGACGCAAGCGTGCCTTGAGCTGTTCGGCCATGACATCTTCGGTCTGGCGAAGGGCGAAAGTAGCCAGTAGTACCCTGCCTTCGACCAGAATCAGGCGAACGTCCTGATAGCCCAAGAGCTGGCCTTCATATTCCACAGGCAACTGTTTGATGTAGTCGTAGCTGAGACCGCTGCGAGGCAATTCGATCATCGTGGCTCGCCGGTAGACTTGATGTAAGAATCCCGGCCCCAGTGTAAAGTGGACGCGGTGACAGGCACGCTGGATGACGTTTACCAAATCAGGGTAGAGCAACCCTTCGGCAATGGGCCGTGGCTGCCAGACGAACTCTGGTTGCTTATCGCGCAGGAAGTTGGGCAACCGCTCAATCTCGAGGGATGGGCCGCCAAAGTTGACCACGAACGCCAAGTCGGCATCGGTGACTTTCAGGTACGAGATAGCTTGTGCCTTGTGAATACGCTCAATGGCAAGCGCCACTTTGATCTCCAGCAATATCTTGCCGTTCTCAATCCACACGTCCACAAGGTACAGGCCAACACGTTCGCCCTCGTAATAGACTTCAAACACCTTCTCCGGTTCACAGACAATCCTGTGTTTCTCCAGTCCAATGACAATGGCATCTCTGCAATATTCTTCCTTGAGCATTGGGCCGAGCGCGTTGTACACGTGGAAAAGCACTCCGCGCACCTCATAACTCAATTCAGCGTGCATCAATTTGGACACGATGCTCTCCAATCCGTTTCATCACTATCCGTTTTATTCCCAATCCGTTGTAGTCTTTTCTACGGCTCCAACACCAGCAACCCCTCCTTCTCCGCAGCGATGCTCTCCTTGTCGAAGAGCATCGGATGATACTCGATGTTCCGCCAGGGATCAATCATGTCGCCGTAGTGGGGGTGGTAGGGATGGCCGGATTGGCCGGTGGTGTGCATCGAGAGCGAACGGGTGAAGTCACCCAGGTCCACGATCTGGCGGTAGGAGGGGACGACTGTCACCCCGTAGGGATGGTTCGCGCTGTAACCGGTGTTGTTGACGGTGGCGATAGTACCGTCCACCGGAACCGGTCCCCGGTTGAACAGGGCCTCGACGAGACCGATGCCGGACTGCCCCAGGCTCTGGTTTTCAAAAGTAGCGGTGTGGATATCGCCCCAGCGCCAGCGAGCCATGTTCCATCCCAGCGTCTTGGTCAGTTCATCCACCGCCTCCTCCACCGCTTTCAGCAGGATCTCGTCCCGCGTCTCCACCTGAGGCGTGGTCACGTCGTCGAACCAGGGGGATGCCTCGTCGGTCAGGAAGCCCACCAGCGCGACCCCCGCCGTGCTCTGTGCTCGGCGCAGCAGTTGCTCCCCCAGTTCGTCGCCGAAGGTCAGATCCACCAGGTGTAGGCGGAAGGCCTCGAACAGGGCGGCTCCCGCGCTGTCCCGCCCCGCTCGGCCGTCCCAGGCCCGCAGCAGGTTCAGCGCTTCCGCCAAGCGGGCATCGTCGCTGGCAAGACCCCGGAGGTAGGGCAGGATATCCTGGGCATAGACGGGGCTGCTGTCTCCGTGGATGGCCTGCACGTCAGCCAGGGAAAGGGAAGGGTCGGCCTCGATCAACTCCACGATCCGCCGCGCCCGGTAGCCGGGGGCCCAGTCCATCGAGATGAAGTAGGGGAAGTCCGGCCCCACCACGGCGTTGTTGGCGGTGACGATGTACCCCTCCGGCGGGTTGAAGGCGCGCGGCAGCTCGTCGAAGGGGATGTAGCCCCCCCATTCGTACTCGCCGCTCCAGCCGGGCACGGGCATTGAACCGTTGCCGGAGGCGCGGATGGGGATACGGCCGGGGGCCTGGTAGCCGATGTTCCCCTCCACGTCGGCGTAGACGAAGTTCTGGCTGGGCACGTCCCAGTAGCTCAATGCCTCGCGGAAATCCTTCCAGTTGCTGGCCTGGTCCAAGAGGATAACGCTCTTCATCAACGTGCCGGGCTGGAGCGCAGTCCAGGAGAGGGCCAGCGGCTGCCAGCCGAAGAACCACTCATCCTCCGGGCCACCGGCCACGTCGTTGATGATGGGACCGTGGCGGGTGAGGCGGGCATTCACCACCACCGGCTCCTCCTCCCCGGCGACCTTGATCTCCTCGCGGACGATCTCCATGTCGAGCCACTGGCCCTGGTACTCGTACTGGTTGGGATTCTCCGGGTTAACTCGCTCGATGAACAGGTCCTGCACGTCCGGCCCCAGGTTGGTGACCCCCCAGGCGATGTGGTCGTTGTGGCCGATGATGACGCCGGGTGTGCTGGCGAAGGAGGCCCCGACCACGTTGTATGGGCAGTCCGGCCCCACTGGATCGCAGTGCAGGCCGATCTCGTACCAGATGGAGGGCATCTGGATGCCCAGGTGGGGGTCGTTGGCCAGTAGAGGCATCCCCGCCTCGGTGCGGCTGCCGGCGATGACCCAGTTGTTGCTTCCCAGACCTTTTCCAGTTCCCAGGGCATAGATCTCGAAGGCGGCCTCGGGCACGGCCTGGAGCGTTGCCCCTGCCAGCGGGTGGGGGACGATGACTGGGTAGCCATCTGGATAGGGTGGTACCACCGCGCTTACGGCGGGGGTTCCCAGCCGGGCGGCGATGTGGGCCCGCAAGAGTTCGTCGTTCCTGTTGCCCCCCAGGTCCCAGGCCATCACCTTGGCCCAGGTGAGGGTGTTGAGGGGCGTCCAGGGCTCCGGCTCGAACTTGACGCCGGTGAGGCCCAGGATGGTGAACTCCAGCCCCAGGCGGCCGCGATGGGTGGAGATGTAGGCGTTGACGCCTTCGGCGTAGGCCTCGAGCACGGCGCGCCCCTCGTCGTCCAGTTGCTCCAGTTCCTGGGCGGCGGTGCGGTGCCAGCCGACGGTGCGGATGAAGCGGTCGTTCTCCAGAGCCGACTCCCCCAGGATCTCCGCCAGCCGCCCGGAGCCAATGCGCCGCCAGAACTCCATCTGCCAGAAGCGGTCCTGGGCATGCACGTAGCCCTGGGCGAGGAACAGGTCGTGGGAGGTAGAGGCGTAGATGTGGGGGACGCCCCAACTGTCGCGGTAGACCTCCACCTGGGATTGGAGCCCCGCCACTTCGATGGTGCCGTTGACGGTCGGGAAGCTACGTCTGACGACGAAGTAGCCCCCGCCAGCCGCCACGATCACCACCAGCAGGATGAG
>CAZGKH010000160.1:0-2884 GCA_964525665.1 uncultured Anaerolineae bacterium
CGCGCCGACAGATCGGTCTCGGCGCAACTGCCTCCCAGGAACGCGCCCACGCTACCGGACTTGCAGGCCAACACCGCTTCAATCGAGTTGTGCACGCTGCCCAGGTCGGGCATCTTGATCTGGATCATGTCGGCAGCCTGGGCGTCCACGAAGGCGCGGATGTCGTCCAGGGTGTTGGCCCACTCGTCGGCCACCAGTTGCACCTTCATTTTGCGGAGACGGATGTACTCGCGCAGCGTCTTCATCGTTTCGATCTGGGCTTCTCGGCTCTCCATGAGGACCGGACACTCCACCCGCAGGGGGTAGGGCTGCACCGCCAGCTCCAGGGCGTATAGTCGTCCCAGAACGTGGCCCAGCTCGTTGTCGAAGATCCGCCCCAGCGTCCCGTGGACGTCCAGGTGAATCGTAGGACGATAGTCTTGGCCGCCCAACTCCTGGATACGCCCCTTCAGCCAACGGGCATATCGCGTCAGCACGACGGCATCCCCGCCCAGTTGCTCCGGGATGTTATCCACCAGAGTATGAGGCAGCGAGGCGACGCGGCGCGCGATCATCTTGTCGGCGCCAGCGTAGCGGTCGGCCCCGCACTGGGCATGGATGGGCACCGGCGAATCGGGCAGCGGCAGATCCCATTCCTGGGCGATGACCTCGGCCATGGTCACGCCGCGCGCCAGGGCCACCGCCTTCAATAGCGCCTGGCTCACGCCGTAACGGACGGCGGTGTGCAGCCGGCGTTCCACCGTGATTCGCTCCGTGGTTATGGCCTTCTTCTTTTCCCCTTGGGCATCCTTCCACAGGCGCGCCGGTGTTGTCAGCAACTCCCGGCGAGTCATCCCCGTGGACCGAGACAGCGGTCTGACTACCTCCACCGATTCGAGCAGGCCGTCCACCTCCTCGGCGAGCTGGCGGAAGCTGGTGACATCCCGACCTTGCAGCAGCGGGGCCACGGCGCGACGGATGGTGGACAGGCCCTCCTCGGCGCGGAAGACCGGATCGCGGCCCGCTTTGCCGCTGAATTCTACCGCCACACAGTCGCCCCAGGCCACTTGACCATCATCCAGGACCAAGCCAACCGAAACAGCTTCGGCCACCTCGCGGACGCGACGGAACCCAGGCGTTACCGGAGCAGCGCCATATCGCTCGGACAGCGGCATGGCATCAGACTGGAGAGCAGCCAGATCATCGTAATAGTATGCGCCCACGGCCGGCACGGCCAAGACGCGGGTGATTTGTGTCATTTGATAGCCCCTTGCTACTTTGACAACGTTAGATTTCACTCCAGGTGTCATTGCGAGCTGCTCCATAGCGCGTTCGCGCCACTCGTTGGAGAAGAAACAAACGTAGGTGTCATTGCGAGGCGCGCTTTTTTGCGCCGAAGCAATCCCCAATTCGCGAGATGGAGATTGCTTCGCTCCGCTCGCAATGACACAATAGCTACTTACATGAAGCAGGCTCCACGTTCAGACTCACCATCTCAAAACCCACGCCCCCGCTGACGCGAAGTCGCTTGCTTCCGCACTTGCAGCCCCGATGCAGCGCTTTCATCATGATCGCCTGGGGCGGCTCGTTCGCCCACTGGCTGAGATCGGCCTGTTGGCCGCAATCCAGACAGGTCATCTCGATGGGCACGCGCTCAAAGTGCAGGGCTGCCCCCTCGGCCAGGGTGCCCTGGCTGAGATAATCGAAAAAGACCTCGACCGACTCCGGGACGATGGCCGACATCATGCCCACCTGCAAATAGAGGTCAGTGATGCGTTGCCCGTCGGCGTGCTGCAAAGCCATGTTCAACAACGCCTGAGTCACCGGCATTTCGTGCATCAAAGTTTCATCATGCTAATGGCCTCTGTGGGGCAGGCCGTCGCGCAAAGGCTACAGCCCCAGCACTTTTCCGCGTCAAACAGCACCCGCTTCCTCGCTTTTTCGTTGATCACTATCTTGGAACCATCGCGATAGAATGCGCCGAAATAGCAGCGTCTGGTACACAACCCACAATGGTTGCACTTATCCCAATCGCAGGCGGCGACATGGTGGCTCCTGGGCCACTGTTTTTGCATCCCAACCGCCTCTGATGCGCGGAAAGGATAGCAGTCGCAGGTGCAGCAATTGCAGAAGCCAAAAAGACCATGTTCCCGCCAGGCTCGTCGGCCAGTTTGCATCAATCCAGCCCTGTGGGCATTGACCACGATGGTCTTGCACTCTTCTTTGGTGATGCGCCGCCCGTGCCCTCGCTCCAGGGTCAGGCGCGCTCCTTCATCCAGACGAATACACGTCTCAGAAGGCCGATTGCAGGCCATCACGATGGCCCGGCAATCGCAGGGCACCACTACGTGCTCCGTGGCCGCCTCCACCTGCTCCAGAGCTTCATCCAGCAGCAACACGTCCCGGTTGGGGATCTTGTGGTAGGCATCGGGATCCTCCCTCATCTCTTCGACCACCGGCAGCCATAAATTGATGAACTCCTGCAACTGCCATTCGATCACCGCGTCGCGGGCCTCGGCGGGGATGTCGCCCCAGTTTTCATACATGGCCAGGGGGTCAAGACGCCGATAGAACGTGGCCACCGAGTAGGTAGCCAAATCGTCCTCCGCCTGCTTGTCAACTACCCCCCGGCTGTAGGCTCTGCTCAGAAATGCTTCGGCCTCCTCCGGCGACATCTCCATCATGTCAGCCACCTGATCCACAGTCATGGCCTGTCTGTTCATCCGCACCACGAGCTCCATCTCGCGCTCGACCACCACCAAGTGAATGTACGGCTGCATGGCCGGCGGAACTTGGAATACTCGCACAAACTTTTCTATTAGTGTCATCTTTGCTCCTCGATTCCTGGGTGGTTCACACTACCATTGATGCAATGTTCGAGCTCAGTCAACTCAAAACCCCAAAC
>CAZGKH010000160.1:2984-8367 GCA_964525665.1 uncultured Anaerolineae bacterium
TCGAAACTCCAAACTTTTTACGGCGTGCACCGTGCCACAGCCAGGCGCTTTCTGCTAGTTGCGAGACAGTCAGGGCAACAGCAGCCAGCGACACACCAGGCAAGAGGCCCAGCTTACCCCCTATCAGGAGCACCGACGCTAGCGTGAGCAGGTTGAGCACCGTGGCCTGGGCGATGGCGCTGGTGGCCTTGCCGGTGACGACAATGCCACGTAACATGTTCACGACGACGGCCAATACTGGCAGCAACACCGCTAGCCGCAACCCGGCCACCGCAAAGACGGTCAGTTCCTCACTCAGGCCAGCAATCCGCTGCTGCCACCAAGGGGCCAGCGGTGTAAAAGCGATGGTCAACAGCAGGGCCAGCGACCCAACGCCCACCATCGTTGCGAAACGCCGCAACGTCTTCATGGCAGCCGGACTGTCCAGGAGAGCGACGACGACTTCTTGCAGGCTGAATCCAAAACTGCGCACGGCGAACAACTGCCCATTGACCACCGGCCAGACAGCCAGTGACTCGATGGGGTAGGGTGAGCGGGACAAGCCAGAGTTGATAATCGGAGTGGCCGAGAGCGTGATGGCGGACGTGAGGGCCAGGGGCGCATAGAAGCGAAGCAAATCGCGTAGGGTCAAGGAACTTCCCTCCCAAAGCGGTGTCCTGAGCCTTGTCCTGAGGCTTGTCCTGAGCCCTGTCGAAGGGTTGTCGAAGGGTTGGGGGGGATTGAGGGGGGGCGTCAAGGAAGCCTTTTCAGTCAGGATATCTGTCCTCTTGACCTTTTGCACCGCTGGCTGCGCCACGTACCAGATGTAAGCCGACTCGGCGATGGACGACGCGCCCAACGCCAGCCCGCCCACCGTTGCCCCGTCTAGCTTGCCCCAAGCCAGCCCCGCCAATGAGAAGCCCACAGCGGTGAACAACCGGATAGCGGTACCATAGCCTATCTGACGAGTGTAGCCATGCCGGATCATCAAGCCCTGATGGAAGCGGCGAAAGCCGATGGCCGCGGGCCAAAGAATCAGTGTCCAAAGGACCGGACGCACCTTGACGGCGATCTCGGCTGGCGTCCCGATAAGCTGCACAACTGCAAAATCGAACAGGGGCGTGAAACCCAACAACAACATGGCCGTTGTCACGACGGCGTTGAGGCCCAGCGTGAAGCGATACAACAGGCGGAACGACTGACGGTCGCGGGCCAGCGCATTGCTGGCGGTGAGCAGAGAGATAATGGGGCTTTCCACTGCCAGCGCCAGCGAGAAGGCAATACCGAGCGCGGCCAGTTGCAGCTTGGCCTCAGCCATGCGAGCGACGATGGCAGTGACAGCGAGGTTCTCCGTCGCCATGAGCAGCCAACTGGTCGCCAACGGCAGCCAGAAGCGCAAGACGGCAGATGTGGTCAGCCCGGCGGAACGACTCCGCCGGGCATCCGTTTCCTGGATAGATTCAGACGCCATTAAACGTGTCCATAGTAATCCCGGTGGACCGCCACCGAGTAGGCATAGTCCAACAGCGTGCCCCAAGTAAAGATTGGGATGTCAATCTCGCGCTGGATGGCACGCGCAAAGGGCTGCATGCCGGTACATTCCAACACCATGGCCGCCATGTTGGGATGGGCGCGGTAGAAATCAACAGCGACCGGCACAAACTCTTTTTCTGCCTTGTCATAGCGAGCCCCTGGCGGGTCGGCTCGCTTCGATGCGGTCCACAGTTGCTCGAACTCGGGGCAGCGACCATCGTCCTCGGCGCCCTCCAGGACATAGTTGCTGCCCGGCTGGATGCCGACGGCCGCCAAGTGCGCTTCCGTCATTGACTTCTTCTCCGCAACCAGGACGCCCACCACCTGTTCCTGTCCGATGAGCTGCTGCGCCCAAGGTACCTGGAGCAAACTGGACATGAACACCGGCACGTCCACGTAGCCCGCGATGTCCTTTTGGAAGTAGGCGAAGTAGCCGCACTCGGCGGCGATGGCCCGGCAGCCCATCTTTTCTAGCTTCTTAGCTGCGCGTTGGATGGGTGCCAGACAGGGCAATTTATCTTCTGCAGTACACAGAGCTTCTATGTCCACCCCCTCAGCAATCTCATACTGGATGGGGAATGGGAAGGCGCTGGCGTTGCGCACGTCGCCGGGGAAGCCGGGGTAGACGTCGTCCAGGATGATGATGCCCAGGCCCATCCCGTAACAACGGCGGTCCTTGCGGGCCTCAATGTGATTGATGCCCATATCACGATTCTGATACATTTTGACTCTCCTCTTGCGACACAACTTTCAAAACGCGCTCTTGGATTTTCATCTAGTATGTTTCGCTAACCTTCCCTCGATTAGTCCCCGACAATTCTCCGCCCCACATTTGCACTCGAACGGCCTTGCCAAATAGTCTTCTGTCACTTCATAATCGCAAGTGACTATATCCCCCGGATTGATCTCTTTCGTGACTACAAATGTCTCTTCTCCTTTGTCAAAGTAGGTATTCGGATCGCAGGAATGAGTTACCAAACCTGTAAACCACTCATCATAGATGTGCACGTCCTGGCTTTTTTGTACCGTGTGCAATTCAGATTTGCGTTTGATGATGCCGCCATAAACATGGGCGATCACCTCTCCAGGAGTAAAATGAGTCTTGGATATTATGCACCATCCAAATTCTGGACGATAGACTTTTTTAAATTGTTCTTTGGTTGGCTCATTTTCTATTACGGGTATCCAATCTGGGTAAAGCCGAATCGAGTTGTGGTTCACGTTAATTGCCGCCTCGCTGGGGGTAGGTTCACCATCCATTGCCGACAATCGCCCCTATTGATTCTACCACGCTCTCAGGCAGTGGCTCCGCGCGGTGGTTTTCCAAGATCCATCGCACCCTTTGATTGGCTCGCTGCTGCAGCGTAGTTGCCCCCTCTGCGGCCCAGCGGTGATGGGCGAACCGGTCGGATACGGTTGGGACCCAGTCCTCGCGAACATGGCGCAGGGTGTGCTCCGCGTCCAAAAAGTGACCGTCGGGGCCGACCTCGTGGATCAGGTCGAGCGCCAGGGTCTCCTCGCTGATCTCCAGCTTGCGCAGGTAACGCCTGAGCCAGCCGATGATCTCGTCGCACAAGACCACCAGTTCTAGCGAGCCGGTCATGGCGCAGTCCAGGTAGCCGACGTCGTGGATCAGGTTGGCCCCACCGACGGCATTGGCGAACAGAGTCAGGGCAGCTTCAGCGGCGGCCTGGGCATCGAACACCTTAGCATCGCTACAGCCCGCCGTGCCAAAGATGGGTGTCCCATGGCTATGGGCCACGTCCCAGCCGAAGGGACCTCCGTCGGGGGCAGCATAAGAGCCGACCATGGTGCGCATGTCCATCGTCCCGCCGCCGGGTTTGCTGCAAATAAAAGGTGACCCCTCGCGTTTGAGTTGCGCCAGCACCAGTCCGGCCAGTTGACCGGCGTTGCCCAGGGCCATCGCTCCGGCCACCGTCATGGGCGCGGCGATGCCACGACTGCTGACCGGCGCATAAATGGTAGGCAGATTCCGCTCCGAGGCATAGAGCAGCCTTTGCACGGCCTCTTCGTTGTGCCGAAAGGCCGAGGTGGGGTTCACATAGTTGATGACGAATGGATGGCGTCGGAGCGATTCCAGCCCACCGGCCACGGCAGAGGCCATCTCCACAGAGTAGACCGTGCTGGCTGCCTCCATGCCGACAAAGACGATGGGCTTGGTGCTCTCTTGCAGCATGATGGACATCTGATGGCGCTCGTAGGTATCCTCCGGCACGTCAGATGGCAAAAACATAGACATCACGAAATCTATGTTGGGCAGAGCGTCTACCAGACGCACACCCTGGACGACGTCGTCCAGCACGGCCTTTCGACGTTGGCCGGTGTGCAGATCGTAGATGTGCATGCAGTCCGAGCCAACGCCGAAATAGCTACGATAGCCGCCCAGGGACATAGCCCGCCGGCCGTTGCGGTCGTAGATAGGGATGTTCTTGGGCACGGTACGCAGCGCCCACTCCACCAGGTGGGACGGGATGCGCACCAGATTGCCATCGGAGATGCTGGCCCCCGCTCTCTTGAACAGATCGAGCGCCTCCTGGTCGTAGAAGCGCATCCCCGTGCGGGCCATGATCTCCAGGCTGGCTTCGTGCAGCAAAGTGATCTGGTCATCGGTCAAGCTGCGGAACTGGACTGGCCGATACTGGTCAAAATGGTCATATCCACTCATCAATCACTCCTTAAAAACATGTATGACTTCCCTGAAAAAAGCCTGCTCTGAGGCCCGTCCTCGGGCCGATTGCCGCACCCGGGGACGGCTGCGGGAGCTTTTTTCAGTAGATTCATGTATGCTATGCCACGAACTGCATGCCTGCCAGCTCCCGTTCGGCTTCTTTGGCAATCTCGTTGATCTTCCGAAGGACATCCTCCGGCAGCGGCACGGGCTGGTGCGTCTCGAGGATGTCAAGGGCCTTCTGAGTCACAACCTCTTGGTAGGTCTTGCCCCCTTTCTCCGCCCAGGCCCTCGGGCTGTCACGGTTCAAGAACTTGGGCTGCCAGAGCTCCCGCTGGAAATGGGTCTTGGTGTGCATCACGGTCAGGAAATTGCCGCCCGGCCCGACCTCACGGATCACGTCAAGGGCCATCTTCTCTCGACTCATATCAAAGCCCCGGATGACGCGCTTTACGTAGCTGATGATCTCGTCACACATGACGATTGAGGCAGGATTTCCAAGCAGCCCCTGACCCAGGTAGCCGACGTCGTGAATCAGGTTGGCGCCGTCCAGGGCAGACATCAGCGTCCCGAAGGCGTGCTCCATGGCCGCCTGCGCGTCGAGACAGTGGGCGTCACTGCCAACGGTTGACCACATGGGGATCCCGTAGTAGTGATATATGTCGGCGAAGGCTGAATTGGTCAACCGAAGATCGGGCGCGCCATAAGAAAAGGTGCCCGTTTTCATGTCCAGGGGAATGGCTCCGAAGCCGGAGATGATGGGCGATCCCTTGCCCTTGAGCTGGTGCAGGACGATGCCGCTCAGGGCCTCGGCGTTAGCCTGCACGATACCGCCGGCCAGGGTTACCGGGATGCTGGCCCCAAGGATGTCGCCAGGGGGATAGCATAAGGGAATGCCTTTTTCGGCGCAAAGGAGGACCTTACGCACTGCATTGTGCGAGTGGGTTAGCGGGGCTGTAGGCTCGGAATAGTGGATGAGAAAAGGCTTCTCTCTCAGCGATTCCTCTCCACCGGCAACGACTGCGGCCATCTCGATAATGACCGCCAGGTCCTCCTGCCCCGCCGCGGTGAAGAACATAGGCTTGATCGAGCTCTCCATCATGGTCTTGGCGCACTCAATGTACATCGAGTTGGTCGGGACATCACTCGGCAGGGCGAAGGAGGCGATGAAATCAACCTCCT
>CAZGKH010000161.1:0-8349 GCA_964525665.1 uncultured Anaerolineae bacterium
CGTCGAAGGGCCACGTCCTGAGCTCGTCGAAGGGCCACCACCGGCGGCTAGCCGGCCTGCATTCTCGATGGCGCGGTCTTCATGGACAAACACCTTATCCATCTCCTCATGTCCAATCGAAGAGTGATCCTGATACAGATAGCAAGCTGCTGCCCGATGCTGGTTCGTCTGAAACAGGGGGGGCGCTTTCCCCAGGCACAAAGAAAAGGCATGAGGGCAACGGTCTGCAAACTTACAGCCCACGCCATCGCCGGCCTGTTTTCCCAAAGCAGAGGCTGGAGCTTCGCCACTCCACCGGCGGTTTGGGTCCGGCAGGGGGATCGAACCAATCAATAATTGTGTATACGGATGTTGTGGCTGTCCAACCACCAGTTGGACCTCACCTGCCTCCATTACGGAGCCGCCGTAGAGCACAATGAGGTTGTGGCTGATCTGATAGGCCGTTGTCAGGTCATGAGTGATATAGATGATGGAGATGCCGAACTCCTCGTTGAGTTGGCGCAGATTATCTAGGACGGTGGCCCGGAGGGAGGCATCAATCATGGAGACGGGTTCATCGGCGATGATCAACTTGGGCCTCAAGAGGAGCGCTCGTGCCACCATTATACGCTGGCGCTGTCCTCCACTCAACTGGTGAGGATAGCGACCCAAGGTCTCCTCAGGGCGCAGCCCCACGGCTTGCAAGACCTCCTCGATCAGCGCTCGGCTCTCTTGCTTCGAGTTCGCGAGGCGGAACTTGGCTATGGGGGTCGTCAGGACGTGATCCACCTTGTAGAAGGAATTATACACTTCAAAGGGATCCTGGAAAATGATCTGCACATCTTGCAGAAAGGCACGCCATTCTGAGCGTGACAAACGGCTGAGGTCCTTCCCCTTGTGAAGCACCTCTCCCTGAGTCGGTGACTCCAGGCCGAGGAGGAGACGAGCCATAGTGGTCTTCCCACTCCCACTCTCCCCGACCACGCCTATAATGGATGGCTGCCCGCTACCAACGGAGAGCGAAAAATCTTCCAAGGCAATAGTACGGTGCCTGCCGATCAGTCCCCCGCCAAAGATCTTAGTGACATGTTGAGCTTCAAGCAAAGCGGTCATGACGTTGCCTCTTAGTGCTCCTCGAGCAGATGGCAGGCCGCCCGACGGTCGGGCCCTATGGACTTCAGCACCGGTTCCTCCACTGCACATCGGTCCATTGCGTAGGGACACCTGGGATGGAAAGCACACCCCAGTGGAAGATCGAGCATCGAAGGGGGAGCCCCCGGTATTCCTTGGAAAACGCCTTTCTTCTCCAAAGACGGGAGACTGGCTATAAGCAACTGGCTGTAAGGATGCTGGGGATTTGAGAAAATGTCCCTCACGGAGCCCTCCTCCACCAGCCTTCCCGCATACATAATCCCCACGCGATCGGCAAACTGGGCCATGAGCCCCATGTCGTGACCTATCAGGATCACGGATGCCCCTAGATCCTCCTGCACCCGGCGCAGGGTCTCCATTACCTGGCGTTGCACTACGACGTCCAGGGCGCTGGTAGGCTCGTCGGCAATAATTACCCTCGGGCGCAAGCTGATGGCGATGGCGATACAGACCCGTTGTTTCATGCCACCGCTTAGCTCGTGGGGAAACATGCCGGCGACTTCCTGTCGGAGGCCGACCCACTCGAGAAGCTCACCGACACGGTCATCCGACTCCTGCCTGGACATCCGCACACCGTGGCTCTGCAGGCCGTCAACGATCTGAGGCTTAACGCGCATCACCGGATTGAGAGAGTTCATCGCCCCCTGGCTGATCAGCGCGATCCCTGCCAGGCGGAGCTGCCGCATCTGCTCTTCGGAGAGGGTCATCACATTGACACCGTCCAGCAAAACCTCTCCCGATTCGATGTGGCCAGGCGGCTTGATGAGCCGCATAATCGAGAGGGCCAGGGTAGACTTGCCTGACCCTGACTCCCCGATCAGGCCGAATCTCTCCTCGGCCTGGAGATCGAAATTGATGGCTTCGACCGCCTTTACTGGGCCTCGCGGCGTATGGTAGTACACTCGGAGGTTCTTAACCTCAAGAAGTGGTTTC
The DNA here is from genome assembly GCA_964525665.1 of uncultured Anaerolineae bacterium. Classification (GTDB taxonomy): domain Bacteria; phylum Chloroflexota; class Anaerolineae; order VGOG01; family VGOG01; genus CAYMKL01. The sequence goes on from CAZGKH010000161.1 coordinate 2,065, forward strand.
ATGGGATCATCACTGGACGCATCATGGCTGAGTCGCTGACGGCTCGACTGAGGCTTCGACGGTGAGCTCAGCCGAACCGCTCGTCGAAGTCGGCGGCTGGCGAAGACCAGCACGACGTCAGCCATGGCCACCTTCCTTAGCTACTTCTTATACAAGTATTATACAAGATGAAGGCCGGGATGTCAAGAGGATGATCACTCACACTTGAATTGCCTCATACATGGCCAGGACGTTCTCCGGCGGGACGTCCGCCTGAATGTTGTGGCTGGGGGCAAGGATGTAGCCACCCCCCTGGCCCAGGGTGGCCACGATACGCTTGACCTCTTCCCTGACCCTTTCCGGCGTAGCGAAGGGGAGGATCTGCTGCACGTCAATCCCCCCATGGAAGACCAACTGCTCGCCGAACTCCCGCTTCAGAGCGGCCGGGTCCATCCCCCGGGCGGAGGTCTGGATCGGGTTCAGGATGTCCACCCCCACGTCGATCAGGTCCTGCACGAAGGGAAAGACGCTGCCGCAGGTGTGGTGCATGATTTTCGCCTCGGTGCGCGAATGGATGAAGTCATACAACTCCTTATGCCGGGGCTTGATCAGCCGGCGATAGAGCCTTGGCGAGATCAGAGGCCCAGTCTGCATCCCCAAATCGTCTCCAAGGGCCACGATCTGGACGTAGGGGCCCACAGCCTCCAGGTAGACGGCGTAGAATTCGATGTATCGCTCCAGCAGGGTGTCCAGAAGAGCAATGACAAGGGGTTCGTCGGTGATCAGGTCCATCAGGAAACGCTCAAAGCCACGCATCCAGAGGGCTTGCTCGAAGATGCCACCGCCCACGAAGTCGGCCACCAGTGCGTAGTCGGTCTCCTCGTAGAGGCGCCGGGCCTCCTCGGCCAGACCCGCCACCCGGCAGGGATCGTGCGGATCGGGCCAGGGATAGTGACGCAGGTCTTCCACCCTGGCGTCCGCCAGCGGATGCCCCACGATCTCCCAGTACAGCTCGGCTCGCTGCCGCCGCACCCCCCACTCGTCGAGGTAGGTATCCTCGTTGCTTGAGGGCGAAGCAGCGGCAGCAGTGGAGGGCGGCCGCAGTACCACACGGCGGCAATCCACGCCGAACCGTTGCAGGATCTGCTCGTCGGGGACGACGATGCCCTGGGCCACATCGTGCACCGGCTCGTTGGCCTCAATGCCCAGCAGGGTCTTCAGGGCGTCGTTGGCCCGTTGGTGGATGCTGGATACCGCCGTGGAACCCAGGTCCACAGGCACGCGGTCGGGTAGCTCGTGACCAAGCACCGCTATCACCCGTTCTCGTGAGTTCATTTTAGCGGAAACCAACCACTGTTGCTTCGATGCGCATCACCTCTTTGCCCTGACCAAGGGGATGCCGAGCAGAGCGAGGAGGGGGATGAAGGGGGCTTTTCAGAGTCGGCGTAATCGGGCACGTCGTAGCTGAAATCCATCATCAGCGAGGAGTAAAGGTGATTGTGTATCTGGCGTGTCTACCCCTTCACCGACCCCGCCAGGATGCCCCGCACGAAGTAGCGCTGCAAGGAGAAGAAAACGACCAGGGGAAGGGCCATGGAGACGAAGGCTGCGGCGGTGAGCAGGTGCCAATTCTGGCCCAGAGAGTTCACCAGGCTTGATAGTTTGAGCGTGAGTGGCGCGACTCTTTCGGTGCCCCCCAGGTAGATCAACGCCACCAGGAGGTCATTCCAGACCCACAGAAACTGGAAGATGGCCAGCGAAGCGAGGGCCGGGACGGAGAGGGGCAGCGCCAGGCGGAAGAAAGCAGTGAGATAGGAAGCGCCATCCAGGAAAGCCGACTCAAAAAGGTCTTTGGGCAGTCCGCCGAAGAAGTTGCGCAAAAGATACACGGCGAAAGGCAGGCCATACCCAGTGTGAGCCAGCCAGATGCCAATAAAGGTGCCCGACAGTCCCAGCCGGTTGTAGACTCGCAGAATGGGTATGAGAGTCATCTGGATGGGAACCACCAAAAGGCCCACTACGATCATGAAGAGCACCTGCCTGCCAGGGAACTCCATCCAGGCGAAGGCATAGGCGGCAAAGGCGGCTACCATAATGGGGATGATAGTAGAGGGAATAGTGATTAACAAGCTGTTGAGGAAGGCCCGCCCCATACCCTGGGTGGTGATTACATCGGCATAGTTTTCCAGTGTATATTGCGTGAAGTCGAAGGGGTGCTGAAAGGTAACCCACCAGCCGGAGGAGAGGACATCGTTTTCGGGTCGAAACGAACTGACCAACAATCCGACGGAGGGTAGCAGCCAGATCAGACTTATGCCGATGATGACTAAGTTCAGGGGTAAGCTCGAAAGCGCGTTGGTCAGCTTCTTGTTCATCGTGCAGCCTCCTGTTCTCGAAAACGACGGATGTTCACCAGCATGACGGGAATGATGGCCAAAAGCAGGATCACAGCGATGGCGCTGGCGCGGCCGAAGCTACGGAAGTGGAACATCTCCTTGTACATACGATTGGCGACGACCTCAGTGCCAAGAGCGCCATTGGTCATGACGTAGACGATGTCGAAGACCTTGAGCACGTTGATCACCATCGTAGTGGCCACCACTGCGATGGTCGGCTTCATCATGGGCAAGGTCATGCGCCAGAAGACTTGCCACTCGTTGGCCCCATCCACCCGTGCCGCCTCGATAAGCTCCCTGGGGATGCCCTTGTAGGCTGCCGAGAGGATCACCATGCAGAAGCCAGTCCATATCCAGATCCCGACGACGATGAGGGCGAAGTTATTGGTTGTCCTGTTGACCAGCCATCCTACAGGATCGAGGTTAGTGAAGCTTTTCAAGACGCCGTTCAGCAGGCCGATCTGGGCTGCACTGGCGGGCCTGAAAGCGTACATGAATTTCCAGATCACCCCCGCCCCTACAAAGGAGATGGCCATGGGCAGGAAGATGATGGACTTAGCCACTGCCTCGTAGCGAACGCGATCCAGGAGCACGGCAAAGACCAATCCCAGCGACACGGTCAAGGCCGTGAACAGGACCAGCCAGAGGACGTTGTTCTTGAACGCGGTGAGCATGTCCTTCGAGGTCAGGGCCCAGATGTAGTTGTCCAGGCCCACGAAATTCTCCGAGCGCTTATCGAAGAAGCTGAGGTAGAGGGTGTTCAAAGCAGGATAAACCAGGAAGAAGGCCAGGACCAACAACACCGGCCCTATATACAGCCAAGGCAGTACCCCTCCCTTTCGCATGTCTTTTCTCCTTCCTACCTGAACCTACCAGATAAGAGTTGAGGCAACCCGCCCATAGACGAGCTGCCTCAACATCAGTAGATGATCATTGAGCTGCTTAGTAAGCGTCGGCCGCGCTGGCCTCAATGTTGGCGAGGACCGTGTCCAGGGATTCGCCGCCGACATAGTCCAACGTGCCACTCCAGAAGGACCCGGCGCCCACAGCGGCGGGCATCAGGTCGGAACCGTCGAAGCGGAAGAGCGCGGCTGCGGACAAAGCCTCGGCCATCGCTTTGAATGTGGCGTCGGGATAGACATCCAAGCTGACTCGCTTATTGGGGGTGAGGAACCCACCCTTGGCGGCCCAGATCTCCTGCGCCTCAGGCGTGGCCAGGTACTCTATGAAGGCACGGGACTGAGGCGTGTCCTTGAACACCACGAGCAGGTCTGCCGCACCCAGGGCCGGGACGCCGTAGGCCGAATCTATCTCCGGGAAGGGGAAGAAGGCGTAGTCTGCCTCTGTAACCCCTTCGGGGAAGAAGCCGGTGATGAAGCTGGCCTGGCGGTGCATGTAGCAGCCGGGCGGATCGTCGAAGATTGGGGCCGGTGAGTCGCCGAAGAAGATGGAGAGCACCCCCGTCGTGCCACCGTAGAGGTAATCCTCATTGGTGGCGATCTGGCCGAAGTACTCCCAGGCCGTCTTAACGGCCGGGTCGGTCCAGGGGATCTCGTGGTTGACCCACTGGTCGTAGACCGCGCCCCCGGCGGTGCGGAGCATGATGTCCTCGACCCAGTCGGTGGCTGGCCAGCCGCTGGCCGCCCCACTTTCGATGCCCAGACACCACGGCACCCCACCGTCGGCTACGATCTGGTCTGAGAGCGCGATCAGCTCATCCCAGTTAGTGGGCACCTCATAGCCACCGGCCTCAAAAGCTGCGGGGCTGTACCAGACCAGGCTCTTGATGGCCGCCTTGTAGAAGATGCCGTAGAGGGTGCCATCGTAGCTGGCCAGATCGAGCCAGGACTGGGCATAATCCTGCCCGAGCTGCCCCATGTCCATGAAGGCGCCGATGTCCACCAGATCGCCCTCTTTAGCGAACTCTACCATTTGGCCAGGGTTGGGCAAGATGGCGACGTCTGGCGGATTGCCGGCCTCCACCCGGGTGGTGAGCACGGCGGCCAGGTCACGGGTGCCTTCGAACTGCATCGTGATGCCAGACTCCTCGGTGAAGGGAGCCACCACTTCCTCGAAGGCGGTCCGCTCATCGCCGCTCCACACGCCCAGGACGGTCACCGCGCCTGCGGTGCGGGCCGCCAGGAAGGCGGCAGCCTCCTCCTCGCTGGGGATGGAGAGCTTCCAGCCAGGCTGGATCAGGTTGGGATTCGGGATGTTGGCGAAGGTATCATCGTCCTTACCCGCACTGTTTGTAGCGAAGACGATGGCCCAGTAGGCCGCCCCGTTGCCCAGGTACTTCTCGGCCAGGGTCCATAGGTTGTCGCCCAGCTTTACGGTGTAGGTCAACTCTTCCTGCGCTGGCGGGGCAGCGCTGACTACGCTGACCACCAACAAGTTGGCCACCATCACCACTGCCAGGGCAACAAGTACTGCTTTCTTACACATGTTTCTCCTCCAAGAGTTTTATGGTGCTAACAATGACGTTAGCTTGGCGGAAACCAACCGTTGCAGGTTCGCTACACATCACCTCCTCAATTGGAAAATGGGAGTTGGAAGGGGGAAGGTGGAAGGTTGTCCATTTTCCATCTTCCATTCTCCATTTTCCATTCTCCAATCTCCAACCTTCAGCGGACAGCCTTCTCAGTCTGGGGATCGAAGATCTGCATGTTATCCATGTTCACCATAACCTCGATCGTATCATTCACCCTGACAACGGTCCGAGGATCGAACCGAGCCACGAAACTCTTCTCCTCTATCAGAAAATGAGCCAGAACCTCATTCCCCATCAGCTCCGTCACATCCACCTGGGCCTTGATCTTGCCTGCCGTGATGTTAGGAGGGGTAAACTGGGGGTCATGCAGGTCATCGGGCCTTATGCCAAAGACCATCTTCTTGCCTTTGTAGGGGAGAAGTACTTGTAGCTTATGCCCAGGGACTTTCAGGCGGAAAGTACCACCGTCCACGTAAAAGTCCCCATTCTCGCCTACCAGGGTGGCATCGAAGAAGTTCATGGCTGGGCTCCCGATGAACCCGGCCACGAAAAGGTTGGCAGGATAGTTATAGAGATTCTGAGGGGTATCCACTTGCTGCAGGATGCCGTCCTTCAATACCACAACCCTCGTCCCCATAGTCATGGCCTCGGTCTGGTCGTGGGTCACGTAGATAAAGGTCGTCTCCAGACGCTGGTGAAGCTTGGAGATCTCCGCCCTGGCTGCCACTCTCAGCTTGGCATCCAGGTTCGAGAGCGGCTCGTCCATGAGGAAGACCTTGGGCTCCCTGACGATGGCCCTCCCCACAGCCACCCTCTGCCTCTGGCCTCCCGAAAGCTGCTTGGGCTTACGATCCAGAAGCTCCTCGATCCTGAGGATGGCGGCTGCCTCCTTCACCCTTCTATTGATCTCGTCTTTGGGAGTCTTCCGCAGCTTCAGGCCAAAGGCCATGTTGTCGTAGACGCTCATGTGGGGGTAGAGGGCGTAGGACTGGAAGACCATGGCGATGTCGCGGTCCTTGGGGGGAACGTCATTGACTACCTGGCCTTCGATGTAGATGCTGCCCTGGGTGAGCTCCTCCAGGCCGGCCAGGAGGCGGAGGGCAGTGGTCTTACCGCATCCTGAGGGGCCCAAGAGCACCAGGAACTCCTTGTCGGCGACCTCCATGTCCAGGTCGTTGACAGCCACCACATCGCCGAACTGCTTGGTGACATGATCATAGGTCACACTAGCCATAATATCGCTCCTTTCTTCAAATCATGTTTCTTGTGGCTGCTCCACACTGTAAGTTCAAAAGGTTGCACCGTTGAGCACAGATGTATTATATCCTCAAATTGCCTTCTTGTCAAAGAGGCGCATTCATTACATGAGTGCACTGAAAAAAGCTCCCGCAGCCGTCCCCGGGTGCGGAAATCGGCCCG
>CAZGKH010000162.1:0-8324 GCA_964525665.1 uncultured Anaerolineae bacterium
TTGTTGCGTTACCTGCAACACGCTTCCTGTATAGTGATGGTAAATCACGAAACAGGAGGCATACGATGGCACGGAGGACAAGCAACCGGCGGGTGCAAATGGTTGCCCAAGCAGTGCAGAGCAACCCAGGTAGGCGTGCAGGATTCATAGCTCGAAAGCTTGGTCTGTCCCGCTCATCGGTGGTGCGGGCGCTGCCAGCATTGGAGGAGGCTGGTATACTGTTGGCAGAAGATGGCCGTGGCCGGCTCTTTTACGTTGGGCGGCGGCAATCTTGAACTCGACGTGAAAATGTTGCGGAATGGGCGAGCTGATGTGGTATAATGATAGCAGATAGCATCTCTGTTGCACTGGAGGCGGAGTTATGGAACGAGCGCCCAACAAAGCCGAACGGTTGTTGCAGTTAGAGCAGTTGTTGCTTGCCTTCCCCGAGGGGTTACACAAGGCCGAGATCGCCCGACGCTTGGGCATACACCGCTCAACGGCGGGGCGGTACATTGACGAACTGAGTCTACGCATTCCTATCTGGCAGGACGGCAACCTGCTGGGCATCAATCGCGATGACTACCTGACCCACGTAAGGCTAACCATCCATGAGAGCATGGCCTTGCACCTGGCGGCCCGCCTGATGGCGACCCGCACCGATAAGCACAACCCCCATGCGGCTTCGGCGATGCGGAAGTTGGGGCACGCCCTGCAGCGATTGGCCCCGTTGGTGAGTCAGCACTTGCTGGCCTCGGCTGAGATAATGGATGGTCAGGCCCAGCGCCATGATCCCGTCTATTTGAAGGTGCTGGAGACACTGACACGGGCCTGGTCCGACGGTCGAGTAGCCCGCGTATGGCACCGTATGGCCGATGGGCGGGTATTCGACTACGACTTTGCCCCTTACTTCATCGAGCCTTACGCCGTGGGCCAGACGACCCACGTCATTGGTTGGCGGGAACCGCCCGGTGCGCTGCGAACTTTCAAGTTGGAGCGGATCCAGCGCATCGAGCTAACGGACAAGGACTACACCATTCCAAAGGATTTCGATCCCCGCGAGAAGCTGGCCGACGCCTGGGGTATCTGGTACACCGAGGCGGAGCCGGTGGAGGTGGTGCTGCGCTTTCACCCTCGCGTGGCGCACCGGGTGCAGGAGACGCAGTGGCATCGCAGCGAACAAGTGGAGGAGCAGCCGGACGGGAGCCTGATCTGGCGAGCGCGAATAGACGAGCCACGGGAGATGGTGCCGTGGATACGAGGGTGGGGGGCGGATGTGGAGGTGGTGGAGCCATCGGTGCTGCGCGACCGGATGACGGGTGAAGCACGACAGTTGGCGGAAGCCTATGGTTGGCAAGTCAGTCGGGGCGGCGCGACAGAGAGCAATGCGCTAGACCAAACCTTTGCCAGTTACTTCGGAGAATGATCTATGAGCCAGGTTCCTTATCCCTTTCAGCGGCGTGTGGCCGAATTGCTCCTAGATGGCCACAACGTGATCCTGCAGGCCCCAACCGGTGCAGGCAAAACACGGGCAGCGCTGTTGCCTTTCCTGCACGCCATCGAACGGAACCGCGATTTCCCTCACAAATGCCTGTACGCCGTGCCAATGCGTGTGTTGGCCAACCAGTTTGTGGCTGAATACACGGGGGAAATCAGGCGGGCTGGCCGTGATGACCGCATTCGCGTTGCTATCCAGACCGGGGAGCACTCTGACGATGAAGAGTTGACCGCTACGTTGACCTTCGCCACGATAGACCAGGTTTTGAGCAGCTTTCTGCTGACGCCTTACAGCTTATCCCGCAGGAAGAGCAACCTGAACGCCGGAGCAGTGGTTGCATCATACCTGGTCTTTGACGAATTCCATCTGTTTGATCCCATCTCAACGCTGCCTACAACACTAGAGATGTTACAGATGCTACGAGGTGTAGCGCCCTTTTTGCTGATGACTGCCACCTTCTCTGCTGATATGCTGGATGGACTGGCCAGAGCGTTAAGCGCCGTAGTGGTGCCTGAGAATGACGCCGCCCGCCAGGAGATGCAGGCGCTTTCGTCGCAGCAAAAGACCCGTCGCTATTACGTTGCGGATACCCCGCTCAGCGCGGATGACGTGTTAGCCCGCCACAAAGAGCGCACACTCGTCGTCTGCAACGTGGTGAATCGCGCCCGCGCCCTGTTTGAGACCCTACGCGATCATCCCGATCGGGGCGACACCCAAGTGCTCTTACTTCACAGCCGTTTTTTGCCCGAAGATCGGCAACGTATCGAGGAGGAGATCCGAAGACTATTCGGCAAGGACGACGACAAGAGCGAGAGTTGGATTGTGGTTGCCAGTCAGGTGGTCGAGGTCGGGCTGGACATCACCTGCCAGACGCTCCATACTGAACTGGCCCCGGCCAATGCCATCCTGCAGCGAGCCGGACGCTGCGCTCGTTATGAAAGCGAAGAGGGAGACGTGTTCATTTATGCCAAGAGCCTCGACACCGACGGGGAAACGATTGATCTGACAGAGCGTGTAATGCCTTACAAAGGTCAAAAGAACGAAGTTGCCCGAACGCTGGCTGCATTCCGGGCTCATCACGGCGACACCCTGACCTTCAGCAATGAGCAAACGATCATTAGTGCAGCGCATGGCCCCCGCGACCGAGCAATCGTCGAGGGGTTGGTCGCCACCCGTGAGATGCACCGCCGTAGGATGAATAGCGTGATGGACGGTCAACGATCGGGCGAAGCAGGCGATCTGATTCGCGCGGTGTCGTCGAGGCTGGTGGTGGTGCACGATGACCCGCTGGCGGTAGCCGAACGGCCCTTCGCTGCTGAGGCTTTCAGCCTGCATCCTGGCACAGTGTATGGCCTAGTGGAAAAATGGCTGAAGCGAGAATGGGATCTGGACCTGGATGGGGGCTATGCAGTGCAGGCACTGCACGACATGGGTGACGTGGGCGAGCGTGGTCGGTCGGCCTACCGCTGGCTGCCGGTGCAGAATAGAGATGATGTCGTTGGCTCCGTGCTGGTGCTGGTGCATCCGGCGCTGGCTGGCTATGATCCAGACCTGGGCTTTGTGCCTGATCGGAGCACTGGCTACCGAGCCAAGCTGAGTCCAGCACGAGAGGCTACGCAGCGAGGTGGCTATGCTTATCGGTTGGAAAGCTACACCGAACACGCGCGACTTGTCTATCAAGCCTTTCAGCGCCATGTCTGGCCGGAACTGGCAGCAGCAGCGGCTCGATTGGAAGGCGTGTACGGCTGGCCGACTGGCGTAGTGGGGCAAGCGGCCCACCTGGTTGTCCTTCTGCACGATGCAGGCAAGCTCAACCGGGGCTGGCAAGAGTGGGTGGCGCGCTACCAGCAGGCTATCGGCCAGCCTGCAATAGCCGGATTCTACGCCCACACCGATTTCGACCCCACCAATCCGCTGCATCAGGAGAAGCAGAAATCGCTGCGCCGCAAGCCACCCCACGCCGTGGAAGGAGCTGTGGCAGTAGCTCCGCTGCTGGCTGAGGCATTTGAGACGTGCAAGCCTGTATTCAACGCGGCCTTTACAGCTATCGCCCGGCACCACGGCGCATTCACCCGGAAGTTCCGGCGTTATGCGCTGCCCCCTGCGGCGGATGCGGTAGTGACCGAGTCACTGACCTGGCTGCCGGATTCTCTGGCTGCTGGGCTCGACGCTGGGAGTTTACTGATCAGCGAGGATCCGGCGCGGACACCGATTGACGAGTTGCTCGTTGACCCGCAGCGGGATGGCGAGTTCCTAGCGTACGTGTTGCTGGCGCGGGCGCTGCGCCGAGCGGATCAATTGGGCACTATGAAAGGAAGTTCATAGCAAAAACGAGGAGGTGAAGATGTGACCCAAACGCTATTCATTGACAAATCCAGCGGCACGTTTGCCGACCCGCTACTGGCCTACGGCCTAGCGGTAGTAGTAAGCGATGTGCTGGGGCGCACCGGAGGACGCGGTCAGCCCTCCGTGCATCTGAGCGACCAGGGCGCGTACTATCGCCTGGATTGCACGCCGGCGTTGGACGATGTCCGACTGGAGGCGGCACCGGCACCCTATGTGCCAGCCCAGGTCATCCGCACCCGCAAAAACGCCGCCAAGCTGCCACCTGACCTGCCGCCGCAGACAGTAGTGGACTACGAGGCGGAGCGAGACAAACGGGCTACGTTCTTTGAGATTCGCAACAACTTACCCAAAGAAGCTCAGGTCGCCCTGGCACGGGGCGAGGAACATCCAGCGCTGGTGGCGTTGCGCGGCCAGGAGCCACACGAGCATTGGGACGTCTTCCGGGCCATCAACCCTCCGGCGCTCATTGGCTATAATAAGCTGATGACCCAATGGTGGGCGATTCAGGAGTCGCTGCCGCAGGTATTTGTGCTGTTGCGTGACCTTTTTGCCCAAACGCCCAACGACCTGGCCGCAGCCGTCGCCGCCTGGAAAAAGCTGGACAAGGCCCACGGCTGGGGGATCAAAGCCGAAACGACGGCGGCACAGATCTATAACCCCTGTCAGGGCAAGGGCCAGAATCGGACTAAGGCCGACAAGCTGAGCATGGGAAATGTTAGCGGCTTCTGGCTGCTGGAGTGGCTCAAGGCGGTGGGGTTCTACCATGCCGCGCTGACCAAGCAAATGCGCGGTGTCAAGGATCGCAAGACCTACGTGCTGGCCCCCTCCGAGATTGACCTGGGGGAAAGTGATAGAATTATGCGCGCCTTCCAGGGGCGTATGGCCCGCGCTGAGACCGCTATCCGCTCCGACGTCCTGGCTTCCATCCGCTACACCCAGGCCATGCTTGAGTTCACCCGCCAGCGAGAGGGGGTCAGTCTGAAAGCACGTCTGTTCAAGCGCCGTCAGCCATCCCGCGTGGTGTCTGGTTTCTACAGCGCCTTTTACAAAAACCTGGGCAACGCAGTGGCGACGATGAACCTGTCGTTCATTGGCCTGCCTGGCTGGATTCGGGTAGAGAAAGAGGGCGATGTAGAGGACGCGCTGAACGTGCTGGCCGAGCACGAATCGGTCGTACGCCAGTTTGAAGAGAGTCACGGTGATGCCTACAACTTGCTTCTGCGCTATCGAGACTTCCTCTCTGGCAATGACCTGCGTCTCTTCTTGGAGTTCACCACCGCTTACAGCGGATATCTTATCAGTCAGAAAGAACGAGGGGGCTATGCTCCCCAGTTCACGACCACAAATCTCAGGAGGTTGATCATGAGCAGTCAAGAAGGACCCCGTTTGAGCAAGATTCTGGAGACGCCGGGTTTCCAGAACATCGCCTATGCCATCCGACAGGCGACGGTCACGGCCCAGTACCGCAAGCAGCAGGGCGACCGGCGCTACGACGTGCGCTACGGGCTGGGACAGCAGTTGGCACGCAAGGCGGCCTATCCCAATGAGTTTATGGCTGAACTGGCCGACTTTCTGGCCAAGTACAACGCCGAAAGCGCACAGGTGATGGAGAAGCGTCCCGGTCCCTATCGCCGCAACATCCGCACCAGCGACATTGATGACATCGTGGCGCTGATTGATGAGTTTGGCGACTCGCGGCTGATCTGTAACCTGCTGGTGGCCTATGGCTACGCTCGCGTACCACGGCAAGATGATTCAGAAGAAGCCACCGACGAAAACAATAACCCAATCAAGGAGGAGAAAGGATCATGACTAAGAACGTGTATTCGCTTTCCATTTCTGCCCAGGCTACCCTCAATATGCACAGTCTGAACAACGAGGGGGGTGAGGGCAACCAGATCACCACCCGCATGGTGAACATCGTTGGTGAGGACGGGCGGTTGCACAACGTCAACGCCATCAGCGGCGACATGCTCAAGCATATTGAGGCTGAGCACCTCTTCCGGCTACTGTCAGGCCGGGAAGACGTACCGCTTTGTGCCGCCTGCCGCGAGTTCAACGCCAACCGCATTAGCGCTGACGCCGAGTACGGCAAGGCCATTGACGGCAAATCCGACGCCGAAGCGATATCGCTGCTCTTGGAAAGCTGCGCGTTGGATGACATGGCCGGCAACCTTATCACAGCCGGCAACCGTTCCATCCCTCGCAAGAGCGTGGCCGAATTCAGTTGGGTGGTCGGACTGCCAGAACGGACCACGACCGACAGTTACTTCCACGTCAAGTACGCTAGCGAGCGCAGTACGGAGGCGCGGGCAGCCGAGTCAGAGGAGGAACGGCGCAAGGCCAACTTGGGGCAGGCCATCTTTCACCGCCCGGCCTCAAGCGGCGTCTACGCTATCGTGGCCAACTTTGAGGTGGCCCGCATCGGCTTCAACGACATCACTCAGATTTACGCGGTGGACGATGCACAGCGGACAGCACGCTATCGGGCATTGCTAGAGAGCGTGCTCTACACCTTCATCGAGCCTAACGGCGCGATGCGGGGCACGCAGAATCCCCATATCGTGGACTTCAAGGGAGTGGTGGCGGTTAGCAGCGATGTCATTCCGGCCCCCACGATGAGCCCCATCAATGGCAAGTACCGGCAACAGTTGCAGGGTATCCGAGAGGCATTGGAGAAGGTGCGCCCAGGCGCGGTCACACTGTCCGAGTTCGATTCGCTGGCCCAATTCAGTGGAGTGATGACGGATCTGATTGAGTCAACGGCGCCTTATGCCTTCTCCTATCAGGAGGCATGATGTGGCTCATTGCGGAATACCAACCCACTGCGCTTTTTAGCCTGAAGCCTGCTGGAGCCACGTCGTCGGGGGGTAAGAGCCTGCTGGTGCCGACGCCATACGCGGTCAAGATGGCCTTACTGGACGTGGCATGTCGCACGGCAGGCGTAGCGGCTGCGAAAGAGGCGTGGCCGTGGCTGCGCGATCTGACAGTGGCGTTGCGGCCACCGGAGCAGATGGTTGTGACGAACCTGTTCACCAGGATCCTCAAGCCGCGTCGTGCCCCGGCTAAGCCAGGCACGCAGCACGCCGGACCACTGGGCAAGACCATTGGCTTCCGAGAGTACGTCTACTTTGACGAACCCCTGGGGGTTGCCTTGGGCGAGACGCTGACGCCGCTACGTACATGTGATGAAGCGGCCTCGGCGCGCCTCGAGGAGTGGCTGTTGCAAATCAACTATCTGGGGAAACGGGGTGGGTTCGTGCAGCTTTTAGGCCCACCCAACCCTGCCGAGATGCTCCCGTCAGATTTCATCGTAGTAGATGGCGACCCGGCGCGATCTTTCCCCGCCGATGGGATCATCCAGCAACTAGATGATTGCGACCCTAGCCTGACGTTCGAGAAAGCCGATATCTACAGCGGCAAGAATATCAGTCTGGGCAAGGAGCGAGTGCTGCGCCACGTCGTCCTGCCCTACCGCCTGGTTCGCTCCAGCAGGAGCTTCAGCTTCTACGAGCGAATATAGCGCAACGGATAACCGGCGGCCATCCGCTGCCCGAAGAACACGGATGGGCAGGATTTACGGATTCCTTCTCAGGCTGAGCCGCTTGATCCGTCAATCCCGCCACTTGTCCTGAGTCCGTCGAAGGGATCCGCTGTTCTTGCCATGCAGCCGTCCACCAAGGTCATGCAGGTAGCGGAGGATGAGGTCAGGCGGAAGCGAGGCTAGGGCAAACGATTGATGAGGGCTTTGAGACGGGGGAGGTCCTTGGTATCGAAGATGAGGCCGAAATCGAGACTGCGACCGCGCAGCACCTTCCAGGCTGTCTGGAGACGGTAGCGGAGCGCCGAGTCGCCGCTGAACTCGGTCAGGTAGAAGGTGACGCCGAACTCGTCCTGGGCCAGTTCCACCCAGGCCCAGAGCCGGGTGTGATCGCCGCCGCAGGCGCAAAGGAAACGCTCGTCAAAGGATTGACTGGTGTTGTAAACTTCTTCGTCCAGAAGGGTACGCAGGTCAGGCAGGTCGGCCTGGCGGCGCTCATCTTCGAGAGCTTTCAGTGCTTGGACGATTTCTTGACGGTTCATGACAGGTCTCCTGGTCACTTTGCTGCTGCGACAAGTTTTCCAGCGCCGCTTCGCGCTTGAGCTTGTAGTGACCGGCCCACTCAGAGCAGTCTTCGCGATGCTGTCCATCGTCCAACAGGCCCTGGGAATAGAGTTTGTAGAAGTCGGCAGAGCTGATCCAGTAGCGCTGCTCGAACTTGCGTAAAACCTGATCGGCGACCCGCAGGTCATCCAGTATATCGCTAAGAGTAATGGTCGTCATTATTACCCACCTCGTCGGTTAGCTTGTCTGCCACAATTATACTCGAAAAAAGGGATAGGAACAAATAACGATGGTTCGATCCGTTTTCAGGTGGTCTCCCTGCGAGTGTTGCCGGATGGATGTTCGGCCGATATGACAACGAATTCAAGGGATTTACCGAATTCACGACGACAAATT
>CAZGKH010000163.1:0-8319 GCA_964525665.1 uncultured Anaerolineae bacterium
TCGGGCAGGTGGTGGAGGAGCATCCTGGCACGGTGGTTTTGCGCAGCCGGGTGGGAGGAAAGCGGGTGGTGGACATGCTCAGCGGCGAACAACTGCCGCGAATCTGCTGACTTTTGACAAAGCGCGGCGGGCGTGCTACAATTTGGCTTGTCATCTTTTTTAGGTCAACCCAACATGTTTGAGAAGGCCAGGAGGTATGCTTTGGCGACTTCTGAAGTCATTAACTTAACCGCAGTGAAACGAGACCTCACCTTTGTGGACCGTCTTACCCCGGCTGGGGGGCTTATTCGCCGCTGTATTCAGTGTGGCACTTGTTCTGCTTCTTGCCCCACGGCCTACGCGATGGACTACACGCCCCGCCAACTGTGGCGGCTGGTGAATCTGGGCTTTGTGGAAGAGGTGCTGAACAGCCACACCTTCTGGCTGTGCACCGTCTGCAAGTCCTGTCAGGTGCGCTGCCCGCGAGGGATTGACATCACGGACGCTATGGTCGCCCTCAAAGAGTGGGCCACCCGTGAGCACATTCGAGTCCCGGAAATGCTGGAAGCCCTCGGGGATAGGGTCACTGAGAACTACAACATCTCCGGCGACGATAACGTCACCCGACTTATTTGGAGCGAGAACCTGCCTGATCCGCCGTTGGGAGTGAGTCCCCCCCGCCGGACGGCGGAGACGGTTTACTTTGTCGGCTGTGTGGGTTCGTTCTACCCCCGTGCCTATTCCATCCCCCAGTCGCTGGTGCAGGTGCTGGGCCGCGCCGATGTGGAGTTCACCACGCTGGGCGGAGAGGAGTGGTGCTGCGGCTACCCTCTCTACGTGGCGGGGATGGGTGATCGGATGACGGAACTGGCCCGGCACAACGTGGAGCGGTTGCGGACGGTGGGCGCGAATCGGGTCATCTTCACCTGTCCGTCGTGCTACTATGCCTGGGCCCACCTCTACCCAGAGATGGTGGATGTCTCCGGGCTGGAGTTCCAGCACGCCACGGAGTTCGCGGCAGAGTTGCTGACGAGCAATGGTTTGACGTTGGGGCCGGTGGAGGAAGTGGTGACCTATCACGACCCCTGCGATCTGGGGCGTAAGAGCGGAGTCTACGATGCTCCCCGCGAAGTACTTATGAGCATCCCAGGGCTAGAACTGCGGGAGATGTCGTTGGTTCGCGAGAGCGCGCTCTGCTGTGGGGGCGGCGGCGACGTAGAGACGGCCGATCCCGACGTTACCTTGGGGGTGGCAGCGCAGCGGTTGGCCCAGGTGCAGGCCACAGGGGCCAAGTATGTCGTTTCCGCCTGTCAACAGTGCAAGCGCACGCTGCAGGGGGGGGCGCGTAAGAACCGTATTCGTGTGCGAGCCATAGATGTGGTGGAACTGCTCTGGCGTTCGGTCCAGGCAGCTCAGGAATAGGTAAGGAGTTTGTATTTATGAAAGAACCTCGAATTGGCGTCTACATTTGCGAATGTGGCATCAACATCTCAGCCACAGTGGATGTGGAGGCGGTGGCGGAGATGGCTGACACCCTGCCCGGCGTGACCGTCGCTCGCGTGTACAAGTATATGTGCTCCGAACCGGGCCAGGAGATGATCCAGAAGGACATCCGCGACCTGGGCCTCAACCGGGTGGTGGTGGCCTCCTGCACCCCTCGTATGCACGAGCCCACTTTTCGGCGGGCGGTGGCAGGGGCTGAGCTCAACCCTTACTTCTTCGAGATGGCCAACATCCGCGAGCACGTCTCCTGGGTGATCCCAGAGCGGGAGCTGGCGACAGAGAAGGCCAGGCGACTGGTGCGGGCGGCGGTGGCGAGGGTGGCCTATCACGCCCCGCTGGTGCCGCGCAAGGAACCGGTCACGAAGGGAGCGCTGGTGGTAGGTGGTGGCATCGCTGGCATTCAGGCTGCCCTCTCCATCGCCGAGGCCGGCTACCCGGTCTACCTGGTGGAGCGAGAGCCGACCATTGGCGGCCACATGGCCCAACTGGATAAGACATTCCCCACCCTTGACTGTAGTGCTTGAATTCTTGGCCCCAAGATGATGGATGCCGGTCGGCATCCCAACGTTACGCTCCTGAGCTACAGCGAGGTCGAGAAAGTCTCCGGCTATGTGGGCAACTTCGAGGTCAGGGTGCGGCGCAATCCCCGCTACGTGCTGGAAGATAAGTGCACCGCTTGCGGCTTGTGTTTGGATGTCTGCCCCGTCTCGGTGACGGACGAGTTCAATGAGGGGCTAGGCGCCCACCCGGCTATCTATCGTCCTTTCGCCCAGGCTATTCCTTCCGTGTTCGTGATCAACAAGCAGGGAGTCGCTCCCTGTCGAGATGCCTGCCCCACCGACCAGCGGGCGCAAGGCTACATCGCCCTGATCCGTGAGGGGCGCTTCGCCGATGCCTACCGCGCCATCAAAGAGGACAACCCCTTCCCCGCGGTCTGCGGGCGCGTGTGTAACCATGCATGTGAGACAGCCTGTTCGCGCGACAAGGTGGATGAGCCGGTCAGCATCATGCGGCTCAAGCGCTTCGTCACCGACTGGGCCTTCGAGCACCCCGAAGAGGTGGCTGAGGCCTTCCGGCCCAAGATCGAGGCCGAAGAGCAGAAGCCAGTTCCCACAGGCAAGAGAGTGGCTATCGTTGGCTCCGGTCCCGCCGGCCTGACCGTGGCTCAGGACCTCAGGCTCAAAGGACACGAGGTGACGGTCTTGGAGGCATTGCCGGTGGCCGGTGGCATGATGCGCGTGGGCATCCCGGAGTACCGCTTGCCCTACGACCTGCTACAGCGCGAGATTGACGAGATCGTTGGCCTGGGCGTTGACCTTAGACTGAACACCCGCGTGGATGACGTGGTGACACTCAAGGATGAATATGATGCTGTCTTTGTGGGCATCGGCGCGCACGCCGGGCTACAACTCCGCGTCCCCGGTATGGACCTGCCCCAGTCGCTGCCAGCGATTGATTTCTTGCGGGATGCCAGCCTGGGTCGCTATCCCGATCTAATGGGTAAGAAGATCGTTGCGCTGGGTGGCGGTGACGTGGCCATGGATGCCGCCTGCACGGCCTTGCGCATCGGCACCATGCAGGCCGATGAACGCGGCGGCGCTCTCCCTGAGGTGCGCATCGCCTACCGCCGTACCGAGGCGGAGATGCCTGCCAGAGAGGATGAGATTCGCCAGGCCAGGGAGGATGGCGTGATCTTCGATTGGCTGGTCTCGCCCGTGAACGTGGTGGCCGATGAGGAGGGCAACGTCTGCGCTTTGGGCTGCGTTCACATGGAGTTGGGCGAGCCTGACGAGAGCGGCCGGCGTCGTCCCATCCCCATCGAGGGATCGGAGTTCTTGCTGGACGCCGACGTGGTCATCTCGGCCATCGGCGCCCGGCCCAACCTAGAATGTATCCCTGACAGTATCGCGCGGACACGCAACGGGCTGATCACCGTAGACGAGCACACGATGATGACCAGCGTGGATGGTGTCTTCGCCGCTGGCGACGCAGTGACCGGCATGGCCTTCGTGGTAAACGCCATCGGCGCCGGGCACAAGGCCGCGCGGGCGATGGATGCCTATCTGTGCGGCGAAGACCTTTCGGGTTTCGAAAAACCCGAAAGGTCTGTACCGGTGGCTGAGCTGACCGAGGAGGACATCGCCCGCAAGCGGGCCGCCGGCGAGATCGTGGACAGGCCGCGTGCTGGCACGGCAGAGGTGCCAGCGGACCAGCGCGTCCACAGCCTGTGCGAAGTATGCGGCCCCATGACCGAGGAAGAGGCCATTGCCGAGGCGATGCGGTGTTTGCAATGCGGCGTCTGTTCCGAGTGCAACCAATGCGTCCACGTCTGCGGGCCGTTGGCCATTGATCACGGCATGGTTGAGGAGACTGTGGACCTGAACGTGGGGGCCATCGTCGTGGCCACGGGTTTTGCCATGTGGGATCCCACTCAGCTCCCCCAGTACTCCTACGGCCTGTCGCCCAACATCATCACCGGCCTGCAGTTCGAGCGGCTCAGCAGCGCGGGCGGGCCTACCAGTGGCGAGATCCTCACCGCCGAGGGGAAGAAGCCGGAGCGGGTGGCCATCATCCACTGTGTCGGCAGCCGGGACGAGCACGCCCATCGGTATTGCTCCCGCGTCTGCTGCATGTACTCGTTGAAGCAGGCTCATCTGGTGCGCGATAAGACTGGCGCCGAGGTCTACGATTTTTACATGGACATACGAGCCTTTGGCAAGGCCTACGAGGAGTTCTACGAGCGGGTGCAAGAGGAGGGGGTCACCTTCGTGCGCGGCCGGGGGGCCGAGGTGGAGGTGCTGCCCGACGGCAAGCTGCGGGTGAAGGGGGAGGACGCTAACCTGGGGCGGCTGGTGGCGGCCGATGTGGACATGGTGATCCTGGCCACGGCCATCGAACCGCAGCCCGACTCTAGCCGGGTGGCTGCTCTCTTTGGCCTGGGCCGCACGCCCGACGGCTTCTTCGCCGAGCTGCATCCCAAGATGGCCCCTGTTCAGACCAGCACGGCGGGGATCTTCCTGGCCGGGTGCGCCCAGGGCCCGCGAGATGTGCCAGACACGGTGGCCCACGCCGGAGCGGCGGCGCTGGAGGCAGTGTGCCTGTTCAACCAGGGGGAGGTCACCATCTCCCCCACCATCGCCGTGGTGGAGGCCGTGAAATGCGTGGGCTGCGGCGACTGCATCCCGGCCTGCCCCTACTCCGCCATCGCCCGCAACGGGGACGAGAAGGCGGAGGTCAACGCGGCCCTGTGTCATGGCTGTGGCACCTGCGCCGCGACTTGTCCCGCCGGGGCCATCACCGCGCTTCACTTCACGGATCAGGAGATCGTCGCCCAAATTGATGGGCTGCTGGCGCTGGTAGTTTAGGAAGTTTGGGATGGTTCACGACGCTGTGGTTTTGAGCAGGTTATTTGAAGAAATCCCCAGGGAACTGTTCAAATAACTCTCCTGGAACCACAGTTAAGCTAACCATCCCGGAAGTTTCAAGTTCCGGGTTACAAGTTTCAAGTCCTGCAACCTGCAACCTGCAACCCGAAACCTGAAACTGGAAAAGGCTGTGGCTATGAGCGAACCATTTGAACCTCGAATCGTCGCATTTCTCTGCAATTGGTGTTCCTACGCTGGGGCGGACAACGCGGGCATCGCCCGCATGGCCTCGCCGGCTAATATCCTACCCATCCGGGTGATGTGCTCAGGACGAGTGTCGCCGGAGATGATCCTGCGGGCCTTTCGCTCCGGCGCCGACGGGGTGCTGGTGCTGGGCTGCCACATCGGCGACTGCCACTACACCAGCGGCAACCACCGCACCGCCAAGCGCGTCCCGCTGGTGCGCAACCTGCTGGGCTACGTGGGCATCAATCCCAATCGGCTGCGGCTGGACTGGGTGTCGTCGGCCGAGGCCCCCAAATTCGCCCGGGTGACGGAGGAATTTGTGGAGGCGGTGCGGGCACTGGGACCGCTCTCGGAGGAGGTGGGGATATGATCGAGGAGATCCGCGCCCATGTGGCCGAGAAGCTTCGAGAACTGGACGGCGTAATAGGGCTGCGGCGGACAGCAGAGGGAACCGCGCTCTACCTCTTCCGCGAGGGAGATGATCTCTCCCAATTGGAGTTGACTCCCCGCTACCCGCTGGCATCCGTCGTTTCGCTGTTACAGAAGCGATACCCAGAGGCCCGCTTTGGCATCGTGGCCCGGGGATGCGACGCCCGCGCGTTGGTGGAGATGGCCAAGCGGGAGCAGGTGGATCCCGACCGACTGTACCTCTTGGGAGTGGCCTGCACCGCTGAAGAGGCTCAGGAGTGCCACTGCGCCGACCCCGCGCCCGACCCGGCCCCCTGGCCCCAGGCCGTAGTGATCGGCACGCCGGTGGAAGGTGCGCCCCCGAATCCTATTGTTGCTGAGTACGAGGGAATGTCACTGGAGGAGCGGCGGGCGTTCTGGCAGCAGCAGTTCCTAAAGTGCATCAAGTGCTACGGCTGCCGCAACATCTGCCCGGAGTGCTTCTGCGAGGCCTGCGCGCTGGAGGATCCGCTGTGGGTGGAGCCGGGAGTGCTGGCCCCTCCTTTTCCCATGTACCACCTCATCCGGGCCATGCACATGAGCGGCCGCTGCGTGGCCTGCCGCCAGTGCGAGCTGACCTGCCCGGCCCACATCCCGCTGACCGTCCTCTACGACCTGATCCGGCGGGACGTGGGGGACCTGCTGGCGTATGTGCCAGGGGCGGACATCGCTGCCGCGCCGCCGCTTTCGCTCACGCTGGAGGAGGCGCCGCTGCGGCACATGAGGGATGCTTGATTCCTGATAATGGGCGGGATGGAGGAGCAGTATGTCCACAGTTACTACACATGCACCGGCACAAGTGGTAGACCTGAGTATAGTAGAGTTAGAATCGCTTATCCGCCGCATCGTGCGCGATGAGATCGAGAGCGCGCTTGCCGGATTGAACCGGTATGAGGAACCGACAGTCATCGAGCCAGGGTCGCCGCTCTATGAGGATTTGAAAGACATTGAACAGCGGGCACAGGAAGGCCGGCTCAGGTTCCACACCTACGAAGAGGTATTCGGCGAATGAGCCGCTACCAACCCGAATTCGAGGACCGCTTTGTGTACAGACGGCGACGATATCGCAGTCTGCGGAAGCAGATTCAGCGTCACGTGGATCAGATACTGGATGATTCCTACACAGGCACGGAGCGGTTAGGCCGGATACCTGGCAAGCTGGATTTGCGCGGAAGTAGAGGAGTTGTACACGTTGAGCAATGGAATGTCTGTATTGTAAAGGCGTGCTGGTGCGGAAAAAGGTAAGCTATACCGCTACCCGGCAGGGCTACCACTTGATTATTGATGACGTGCCGGCCTGGGCATGTGAGCAATGCGGAGAGCCGCTTTTTGACGAGGGAACGGTGGACGCTATCCAGGAGATGTTGCGTGAAATCGGCGTCCGAGTGGAAAAACTGGCTATACCTTTGGCCGCCACAAGCATCTGACTAGCAAAAAGGGAGTAGACACATGCAATACCACAACATTCTCACCACTTGCATTTACTGCGGAGCCGGCTGCGGGCTCTACCTTCAGGTGCTGGACGGGGAGATCGTGGGGGTCCTCCCCGCCAAGGAGCACCCCGTTAGCCAGGGCCGACTGTGCATCAAGGGCTGGAACGCCACGTCCTTCGTCTACCATCCCGACCGGCTGAAGACACCGCTAATCCGCCGGGGAGACGATTTCGAGGAGGTCACCTGGGACGAGGCGCTCTCACTGGTCGCCGAGCGACTGGGCACCATCAAGACAGAATCTGACCCCAACAGCATCGCCTTCCTGTCTTCAGCCAAGTGCACCAACGAAGAGAACTATTTGATGCAAAAGCTCGCCCGCGCGGTGATCGGCACCAACAACGTGGACCACTGCGCCCGTCTCTGACATGCCCCTACGGTGGCCGGTCTGGTCGCCGCATTTGGCAGTGGGGCAATGACTAACTCCATCCCGGAGTTCAGCGCGGAGACGCAGTGCTTTCTCATCACGGGCTCCAATACCTCCGAGGCCCATCCCCTGGTCGCCAGTCACATTCTTGAGGCGAAGGAACGAGGGGCCAAGATCATCGTAATTGACCCTCGTGAGGTGCAAATCGGCCGCCTGGCCGACCTCTACCTGCGCTTCCGCCCCGGCACCGACGTGGCCTGGCTCAACGGACTGATGAATGTCATCATCAATGAGGGGTTGCAAGATGGGGCTTTTATTGAGGAACGGACTGAGGGCTACGAGGAGTTCCGACAGGTGGTGATGGAGTACACCCCGGAGCGCGTGGAGGAGATCAGCGGCATCCCGGCCGACGGTCTGCGGGCGACGGCGCGCATGTATGCCCGGAGCAAGCCCGCCGCCATCATCTACGCTATGGGCATCACCCAGCACACCACCGGCACCGACAACGTGAAGTCCTGCGCCAACCTGGCCATGCTCACCGGCAACGTGGGGGTGCCCGGTGGCGGCGTCAACCCGCTGCGCGGCCAGAACAACGTCCAGGGCGCGTGCGACCTGGGCGCGCTGGCCAACGTCTATCCGGGCTACCAGAGGGTCACCTCCGCTGAGGTGCAACAGAAGTTCGACGAAGCCTGGGGCAGCACTTCAGACCTGAATATCGGTTTGACAGTGACGGAGATGATTGACGCGGCCGGCGACGGTCGCTTGCGAGCCCTCTACGTGATGGGCGAGAACCCCATGGTGGCCGATCCCGACATCAATCACGCCCGTCATTGCTTGGAGCAGATCGAGTTCCTGGTGGTGCAGGATATCTTCCTGTCGGAGACGGCGCAACTGGCCCACGTGGTGTTGCCAGGCGCGTCCT
>CAZGKH010000164.1:0-8302 GCA_964525665.1 uncultured Anaerolineae bacterium
CCTCGGCGAACGCGCTGTATTCCTCGGCGAACGCGCTGGTATTCCTGGGGCAACCGTCAGCGGGGTGAGTCACAGCGTTTCAACGGACGACTTTGTGACCACAACCGATGCCACAGGAATCTACACCGTCAGCGTACCGGGCGGCTTCTACGACGTCACGGCCAGCGCTTTCGGCTACCTTCCGGCCACGGTGAGTGAGGTGAAGGTGATAACGGGCTACATGTCCATGCGGGACTTGGCTCTGGAGCCAGCCCCCAAGGGCACCCTCAGCGGTCGAGTGACCGAGGGAGGCACAGGGCAGCCGCTGGGCGCTACGATTCAGTTGGTGGACACCCCGGCCTCGGCGACGGCTGACGCCGACGGGTTCTATAGCTTGGTCCTGCCTGTGGGCAGCTACACCGTAGAGGCGAGCACGACAGGCCATCATATCCAGCGGGCGGCGGTCAGCATCGCTGAGGGAGCAGTGACCAGTCAGGACTTCACCTTGCCCATGGCTCCCTCCCTCTTGCTGGTAGACGCCGATGCTTGGGTCGGGGATAACGTTACCCTTTATTATCAGCACGCTCTGGATGAGGCCGGCCTCCTCTACGAGACGCGCCTTATCACCGACACGGCCTACATCCCCACCGCCGAGGAGCTGGGGGCCTACGCCGTCGTTCTATGGGCCGACCCCTTGGCATCGCCCGGCTACATCGCGGCCGATGCCATCCTGATGGATTACCTGGACAGTGGGGGGAAGCTCCTCATCGCTGGGCAGGACATCGGCTATTGGGATGACTACCAAGACTACGCCCCGAACTTCTATGCCGATTATCTGCACGCCAGCTTCGTCGGAGAGCCGCAGACCCTGGGTCCACTAGTTGGGGCCGACATCCTGGAGGGATTGACCCTCATCCTCAACGACACCTACACCTACAAGAACACAGGCTACTGCACTTTCTTTGGCTGCCTCTATCCAGATGAGATCGCGCCTGCCGACGATGCCGCTTGGCCCATTATTGCCCATCCCAGTGGAGACGTGCAGGGCATCAGGGCCGAATCACCTCCCCCTTCGACAAGCTCAGGACGCCGCTACCGGGTGGTCTACTTCGGGTTTGGGCTGGAGAGCGTCGGCCCCCGCGACGCGCTGGCCCAGGCAACAGACCGGGCCATCACCTGGCTCACCCTACCCTCCTTGACCAAGACGGCAGACAGGGAGGAGGTCATGCCGGGCGAAGTGCTGACCTATACCATCACCCTGAGCAACATCAGCTCCGCCGACCTGGTCGGGGTCAGCCTGAGTGATCCAATCCCAGAGCACACCGACTACGTCCCCGGCAGCGTCAGCGGCGGCGCTGCCTACGATCCCGTCCTCGACCGTATCGAGTGGAGCGGCGCCCTTTCGGCCACGGCCCAGATGCCCTTCGCCTTCCAGGCGGTGGTCGAGGAGCCTCTGCCCGGAGGGACGGTCATCACCAACACTGCCACCCTGGACGACGGGCAGGGTCACACCATCCAGGCCAGCGCCGCCACGACGGTGCTGGGACCTGACCTAACTAGCTCGACCAAGACCGTGGACAAGACCCTGGCCCTGGCTGGCGACACCCTGACCTACACCATCACCCTGAGGAACACAAGCTCTCTCAGCGCCACCGGGGTCAGCCTGGTGGATCCCATCCCTGAGAACACGGCCTACATATCCGGCAGCTTCACCGGCGGGGCGGTCTACAACGCGACCCTGGATCAAATCGAATGGACGGGGGATGTGCTGGGGCTAGATCCAGAAGAAGCGGGACGCTATACCTGGATTGACAGCGACGCGGCCGGCGGCCCTATTTATAACTGGGTGGACATCACCGAGGTTGGCGCCCCCATCACCGGCCTGGGCGATGACAGCAACACCGGGCCGTTTCCCATTGGGTTTGCCTTCCCATTCTACGGAAGCCAGTTCACCCAGTTCTACCTCAACAGCAATGGCTTCCTGAGCCTGTCGCCCATCTCCGGCCGCAACTTCAGCAACCTGGCTCTGCCCGATCCCACGGCTCCGGGCAACCTGCTGGCCGCCTTCTGGGATGATCTCAATTTCAGCTCAAGCGGAGCCGCCTATTATTGGAGCAACAATCAAGATACCCTGGTGGTCTCCTACGTGGAGGTTCCCCACTACGGCAATAGTGGTCTCTACACCTTCCAAGCTATTCTGCGGGCCGATAGCTCCATCACCTACCAGTACCAGTCCATGGACGGGGTACTGGAGGAGGCCACCATTGGCATCCAGAACGCCGACGGCGCCCAGGGGCTGACCATCGCCCATAATCAGGCCTACGTCCACGACGAGCTGGCAGTGCTCTTCTCACCTCCTCCGCCTCCCGTCCCGCCGCCCACCATCGCTTTCCAGGTAGAGATTGACGACCCTCTGCCGACCAACTCCGTCATCACCAACACGGCCTTCATCACCGACGGCACGGGGCTCAGCCACCAGCGCAAGGCCACTACCATCGTCAACGCCATAGATCTGGCCGGTTCGATGAAAACAGCGGATCCTGCTGTAGTTGCCGCTGGTGATGTTTTGACCTACACTGTCGTTCTACGCAACGCAGGAGGCGGCGATGCCCAGGTCGCTGTAACCGACCCTCTCCCTGAGCACACGACCTATGTGCCGGACAGCGCCACGGACGGGGCGATCTACAACCCCGCGCTGAACCAGATCGAATGGACAGGAACCGTGTCTGCGGAGACCGAGAGAGCCGTCTCTTTCCAGGTCAGCCTGGAGAGCCCTTTGCCTGCCGGGGTGGCCATCACCAACACGGCCACCATTGACGACGGCCTGCATCTGCCTTTTACTAGGACCGTCACCACCGTAGTGCAGAGCTCGGACCTGGGTGACTCGGTCAAGACGGTGGACAAGGCCGTCGCCCAGGCTGGCGAGACCCTGACCTACACCATCACCCTGAGAAACACCGGCTCCCTCGCTGCCACCGACGCCAATCTAGCGGATCCTATCCCTGACAACGCGGTCTACGTGCCCGGCACTGTGACCGGTGGGGCGGTCTACAACGAAGCTCTGAATCGGATCGAATGGGCGGGGACTGTGCCAGTAGAACAAGGCTACACCTGGACCGACAGCGATCAGCCCGGCGGCCCAACCTACGCCTGGGTGGACATCACAGACATCGGCACGCCTGTCACCGATCTGGGAGACGACGTCAACGTCGGCCCCCTCCCCATTGGCTTTCCTTTCCCCTTCTATGGGGATAGCTTCACCAACTTCCGCGTGTGCTCCAACGGTTTCCTGAGCCTGACCAGCTCTTCCACTGCCTTCAGCAATGTACGCTTGCCCAGCGGCCAGGAGCCTTTCAACCTCATAGCCCCCTTCTGGGATGATCTTAGCTTGTCCACCAGCGGGGATATCTACTACTGGAGCAACAATCAGGATACCCTGGTGGTTTCCTTCGTGGAGGCCCCCCACTTCAGTAATGGCGGCCCTTACACTTTCCAGGTGATCCTGCGGGGCGACGGCTCCATAACCTACCAGTATCAGTCCCTGGTTGAGCGACTGGAGGAGGCTACCATCGGCATTCAGAATGCTGATGGCACCCAGGGGCTGACTGTCGTTCACAACGAACCCTACGCTCACGACGAGCTAGCCGTTCTGATCACGCCTCCGCCGCCGCCGCATGCCATCGCCTTCCAGGTGAGAATAGCCGACACGCTGCCGACGGAGACGATCATTACCAATACGGCAACCATTGATGACGGGCGAGGCGCGACCTACGAGCGTGCGGCCACGACGCGGGTCAACACCATCGAACTGGAGAGCTCGACCAAAGAAGTGGACAAGAGCCTGGCCGTCCCCGGCGAGGTTCTGACCTACACCCTGACCCTGCGCAACACGGGGGTCGCCGACGCGAAGGATGTGGCCATCGTAGACCCCATCCCTTCCCACACAATCTACCAGCCAGGCAGCGCCACTGGCGGGGCGGTCCATGATGAGGCTGCCAACCGGATCCTGTGGAACGGCGCTGTGGCCAGCGGTGATCAGGTCTCCTTGTCCTTCGCTGTGAGGACAGTGCCCCCTCTACCTGACGGCACAATCATCGCCAACACAGCCACCATTGACGACGGCGTACACTCGCCCTTCACCCGGACGGCCACTACCACGATAACCGCCCCAGATTTGAGTCCCTCGGAAAAACAGGTCAGCTCGGCCACTGTCAGTTCCGGCCAGGTGCTGACCTACACCATCCTGGTGAAAAACGCGGGCAGCGGGCCGGCGATGGTCACTCTGACCGACACCCTCCCCACCGAGGTCTCCTACGTCCTCGGCTCGGCCTGGGCAGGCAGCGGCGGGCCGGCTGTATACGATGCCTCCGCCCACCGTCTCACCTGGAGTGGGCGCGTGCCGGTCAATGGCATGGCCACCGTCCGTCTGGCAGTAGAAGCTATGGGCCTGGGCCCCATCACCAACAACGTGATCCTCGACGACGGAGCAGGCAACGTGATCGAGAGAAGTGTGACGACGGGTGGGGGGGAGTACAGGGTCTTCCTGCCACTTCTCATGCATCCGTGGAAACTCGGTGAGCCTCCCGCGCCGTGATACATCGGAGCAGCGGACTAGGGTCCGCTACGAGCATAAAAAGTCCTGCTCCCGCTGCACCCTAGTCCAGCGGCCTCAGCGGTCGTTGTGGCTGGGGCCAAGCGCACGTCTCACAGTTTTCAGCGTTGGTCATCGCCATCGGAGCAGCGGACTAGGGTCCGCTGCGAGCATAAAAAGTGAGTAGATACGACTTACCAAGATTATCAGAAGGGATAGGTTTTCTGCCTAATGAAAAACATCTGTGTCATCGGAATTGGCTACGTTGGATTGGTCACCGGGGCCTGCCTGGCAGACCTGGGCAATCGCGTGATCGGTCTCGATCTGGATAAAACGAAGTGCGATAACCTCAAAAAAGGCATCATGCCCATCTATGAGCCTGGGCTGGAGGAGATCGTGCGGCGCAACTGTGCAGCCGGCCGATTGGATTTCACCACCTCCTATGACGAAGCTCTGAAGGATGTGGAGTACGTGTTCATCGCGGTGGGCACTCCATCCGGAGCTGAAGGCGAAGCTGATCTGGTCTACATCAACCAGGCATCGGAGGGAATAGCCAAGCGACTGAGCCAACCGACCATCATCGTCAACAAGAGCACCGTGCCCATCGGCACCGGCGACTGGGTGGCCGACATCGTCAGGGAGAACATGCCCGACCCAGAGATTGAGTTTTCGGTGGTCTCCACCCCGGAGTTCCTGCGGGAGGGATCGGGCGTCTACGACTTTATGCATCCCGACCGCATAGTCTTGGGGTCAACGAACCCAGCGGCGGCATACCGAGTGGCTGAATTATATTATCCTCTGCGAGCTCCGATCATCATCACCGACCTGCGTACGGCGGAGATGATCAAGTACGCCTCCAACGCTTTTCTGGCCACCAAGATCTCGTTCATCAACGAGATAGCCAATATCTGCGAGGCGCTGGGAGCTGACGTGACCGAAGTGGCGCGTGGCATGGGCATGGATCAGCGCATCGGGCCGCAGTTCCTGGGGGCAGGTATAGGCTGGGGAGGCAGTTGCTTTCCCAAGGATGTGAAAGCCCTGGCGCACATGGCGTCCACCCACGGGGCTCACCCCCAGTTGCTGCGGGCGGTGCTGGAGATCAACTTCGACCAGCGCAAAAGGGTGATCCAAAAGCTGCGGGATATACTGGGCGGCTTCCGGGGAAAGACCATCGGCATCCTGGGCCTGGCTTACAAGCCAAACACCGATGACATGCGGGGCGCGCCCTCCATCGAGATCATCCACATGCTCCAGCACGAGGGGGCGCAGATCAAAGCCTACGATCCGCAGGCCATGGGAACGGCCAGGCGGATACTGACCGACGTCGAATATTGCGAGAATGTGTACGCCGTGGCAGAGGATGCGGACGCCCTGATCCTGGTGACCGAGTGGAACGAGTTCAAGCAGTTGGACATGATGCGGATCAAAGAGACGATGCGCCAGCCGATTCTGCTAGATGGTCGAAACATCTACAATACCAGGAGCCTGAAGGAGATGGGCTTCATCCACCGCGGCATGGGGCGCGGCTACAATGAGGCGGCATGACGAGAACTGATTCACCAGGGCGATTCTCCGTTGGGGTGGACATCATCGAGATTGAGCGAATCGAGGCTGTCTTGCGACGGTACGGCGAGCGATTCCTCCAGCGGGTGTACACTCGAAAGGAGCGGGCCTATTGCCGAGAGCGCGTGCCAGAGCTAGCGGTCCGTTTTGCCGCCAAAGAAGCCGTCTCCAAAGCCTTGGGCACAGGGATGCGGGGCATCGCCTGGAGAGAGATGGAGATCCTTGGTGACAGGCGGGGCAAACCACTGGTGTATTTGCACGGGCGAGCCAGAGCTCGTGCCGAGGAGTTGGGCCTGTCTGAGTTCGCCGTCAGCCTCTCCCATTCGCGGGATTACGCCGTGGCCTTCGTGATGGCGAGTGGGAGAAGGGAGGTTCAGTGAATGGAACGTTTTGAGGAACTGCGCAAAAAGATACTACCTGTGCTTTTACCCTGCGGGGTCAGGCGGATAGCGTTATTTGGGTCGGTGGTCAGAGGGGAAGAGGCACCGGAAAGCGATATTGACATTCTGGTGAAACTGAAGCCTCGGTCCGAAAGATCTCCGCTTGGGCTTTTCAAATGGATAGGGTTAGCAGAGGAGCTGAGCGAGAGATTGGGTCGTAAGGTTGATCTTATAAGTGAAGACGGTCTCAGTCCTTATGTTCGTCCTTACGTGGACAGGGAGAAGGTGATTTTGTATGAAGAGTGATGCCGTTTTCTTGCACCACATCCTGGACGCCATAAACCGCATAGAACAGTACCTGGCTGGTGTTTCCTACGATCACTTTCTGCAAGACGCTCTTCTGCAGGACGGTGTGGTCCGCCAGATGGAAATAATCGGTGAAGCTGCGAGAAATGTTTCCAAAGGCTTGCAGGACGCTCATCCAGA
Source organism: uncultured Anaerolineae bacterium (assembly GCA_964525665.1). GTDB lineage: Bacteria > Chloroflexota > Anaerolineae > VGOG01 > VGOG01 > CAYMKL01. The sequence goes on from CAZGKH010000164.1 coordinate 7,000, forward strand.
ACTCCCCTGGGACAAAATGATCGGAACAAGGAACATACTGATTCATGCCTACTTCCGGGTTGATCTTTTCATCGTGTGGGATACAACCCAATCTGATCTCCCGCGCTTGAAGCAGCAGATTGAGCAGCTTCTTGAGGAGATCGGTGAAAACGATGGTGAAGCTAGTAGCCAATCAACTATCCTTGACAAGTGATTAGCATATTGCGGTTGAGTTCTTATCAACCGACTTTGACTAACGGGAGGAATTCAAGACATGCAGAAGAAAGGGCGGGTTTTCTCAGGTGCGCGACCCACGGGCCGCCAGCATCTGGGCAATTACCTGGGCGCTATCCGAAATTACGTGGCCTTGCAGGATGAGTACCATTGCGTCTACTGCGTGGTTGACCTGCACGCTCTGACCACTCTGGAGGATACCGAGTACCTCAGGGCACACACCTACGAGATGGTACTGGACTGGCTGGCGGCGGGGATGGATCCGGAGGACACCATCATCTTCGTCCAGTCCCACGTGCCTCAGGTGACGGAGTTGCATACCATCCTCTCCATGGTCACGCCTATGGGTTGGCTGTCAAGGCTTCCCACCTTCAAGGAGAAGGTCCGCCAGCAGCCCGACAACGTGAATTACGGGCTGCTGGGATACCCGGTGCTGATGGCGGCTGACATCACCCTCTACAAGGCCGATGCAGTGCCCGTGGGCGACGACCAGGCTCCTCACCTGGAGTTCACCCGCGAGATCGTGCGCCGCTTCAACCACCACTTCGGGGAAACCCTCATCGAGCCCCAGATGAAGCTGACCGATGTCCCCCGCGTGCTCGGCACCGACGGGGTCAACAAGATGAGCAAGTCCCTGAACAACCACATCGAGTTGGCCGCCTCTCCCGAGGAGATCCAGCAGCGCGTGATGACCATGGTCACTGACCCCGCCCGTCAATATCGCACCGACCCCGGCCATCCTGAGATCTGCAACGTCTACCACTTGCACAAGCATTTCCTGCCCGACCCCGCGGCCATAGAGCAAATCGAGGCCGACTGCCGCAACGCGACCATCGGCTGTGTGGAGCACAAAAAGTGGTTCGCCAGGGACCTGGCCGATTACTTCGCCCCCTTCCGGGCCCGTCGGGCAGAGCTGGCCGCTGACCCCGATCACGTCTGGGATGTGCTGGCCGACGGTGCTACCCGTGCCCGCGTCATCGCCGCCGAGACCCTGGCCGAGGTGAAGGAAAAGGTGGGTCTGCCATAGGCTGCCCTGAGTGTTGGGCAAGGTCTCCCGCCCCCACGTTGGGCAAGGTCTCCCGCCCCCATG
>CAZGKH010000165.1:0-8290 GCA_964525665.1 uncultured Anaerolineae bacterium
GCCATACACTCTGCTCGTCGGAACAACACTCTCGTGAGGCTGGATAACCACGTGGCGCCGTCTGACGATCGAATCATTTCCTCCTCCCCTGCACTCCCAACTCTCAACCCTCCCGCAGGTTTTGTAGCCTGCGGGAGGGTAAATCCTTGTTCATGCTGGCAGTATCCCTCCTTCGACCAGGATGGCCCGTAACGTGGCTTGTTGAGCTTCGTCCAACGGGTCCAGAGGCGAGCGCACTGGCCCACCGTAGTAGCCGAGCCAATCCAACGCCTGCTTCAGGCCAGGGATGCCGAAACGGGCCGTCACTGCGGTGTTGGGAGGAATCATTCTCAACTGCAACTGCCGCGCCTCCTCGTGCCGCCCCTCCTGGGCATGACGGTAAATGCGATAGCACTGCTCCGGGGCGATGTTGGCCAGGGCCGCGACCGCACCCGCCGCGCCCAGGACCAAAGCCGGATAGAGGAAACTAGCTGAGCCAGCCAGCACGTTGAAGCTGGCTGGCTCAGCCCGGATGATGGCCCCCAGCTTGACCACGTTTCCTGAGCTATCCTTGATGCCCACGATGTTGGGATGCTGAGCCAGATCCACCACCATTTCCGCCGTGAGGTCAATGCCTGTGAAAGCAGGCATGTTGTAGAGGACGATAGGCAAGGGGGAACGCCCGGCCAGCTCGACGAAGTGCCGCCGCATCGCCTGGGCGTCCATTCTGGAGGTGTAATAACTGGGGGTGATGACGATGGCCGCGTCCGCCCCGATAGCCGCGGCCTGCTCCGTCAACTCCAGGGTGCACCTGGTTGACTCGCAGCCGGTGCCGGCGATGAACAGCTTATCTTTGGGAATGGCCTGGCGGGCGGTTTTTAGCACCTCGACCTTCTCCCTATCGCTCAGGTAAGTGAATTCCCCGTTGGAGCCCAGGACGACGAGGCCAGCCAGGGAAGTCTGGCTCCACCTGGCGATGTTCTCAGCCAGCTTGTCGTGGGCAACCGCCCCGTCGGCGTCGAAGGGGGTGGGGATGGGAGCGTACACTCCCGATAACGATAACTCTCTCATTTGCTTTTTCTCCTCTCCTGCTAGATTCGTGAATCCGGGAGTCGTAGATTCGTAGATTCGTGGCTGGCCCCGCGTGTACGGGTTTCCGAATCCACGGATTTACGAGCTACGAATCTACGCTCAAAGCCCTCATCATCCTACGATACCGAACTTGGGCTTCCTCGACGGCGATCGCTCTGAAGCTGACCGTGCTGGCGCCCGGCACACACTGGGCGAGCAGGGGTATGTCCGCGCTGATGACGGTGGCGATCTTGGGGTATCCCCCCGTCGTCTGGCGGTCGGCCATCATGACGATGGGTTGTCTATCAGCCGGTACCTGCACCGATCCCAAGACAATCCCGTCGGAGATGATGTCAGCCCGCCCTTTGTGAGCGATTTTCGGCCCCCGGAGGCGATAGCCCATCCGATCCGAGGTAGATCTGACCTGGTACTCGCTGGAAAGGAAGGCCGCTATCCCCTCCTCGGTGAAGTAGTCATCTTGCGGCCCGAGGACGACGTGCACCTCTGGCGCGGTGCTGTACTCAGGGATGCGATCTTGCGGAAACTCTTTGCCCGCCAAACTGGGGAGGTGGAAAGCGGCCTGGCCTATGGATATGAGATCACCTTCTCTCAGAGCGCGCCCCTGGAATCCGCCGAAGCCGCCTCGCAGGTAAGTGGATTTCGAGCCCATGATGAGGGGCAAGTCAATTCCCCCTGCCACGGCCAGATAGGCACGACAGCCCCTTTTCCGTTCACCAAACTCGATGACCCATCCCCTGCGCACGAAAACGGCCATCCAGGAAGGGAGTGGGTGTCCGTTCACCCGTAAACCCAGATCAGCGCCGGTGGCTGCGATCAGGCAACTCTCGGTAGCGCGAAGGGTTGGACCAGCGATGGTGATCTCTAGAGCTGCCTCGCCCAGGCCGTTTCCCACCAGGGCATTGGCCGCCTGCAAGGCGAAAGGGTCCATCGCTCCAGCCACCGGGACGCCGTAGCGTTGGTAGCCATACCGGCCCAGGTCCTGGACGGTGGTCAACATTCCGCCTTCCAGAACCTCAAGGGCCACCACACTCCTCCCCATCCATGGGCACAAAGTCAACCATATCCCCCGCTTGCAGCAGAGTGGGCGGATCGCGCTCCGGATCAAAGAGTTTGAGGGGCGTCCTGCCGATCAAGCGCCACCCGCCAGGAGAGGCGATGGGGTAGATGCCCGTCTGCTCACCAGCGATGCCCACGGAGCCGTCTGGCACAAGAGTGCGAGGCGTCTCCAACCGTGGAGCGGCGATGACTGCTGGCATCCCGCCCAGATAGGCGAAGCCGGGCGTGAAACCCAGCATGTAAACGGTATAGGTTGCATCGGCGTGAAGTCCTATCACCTCCTCAACCGAGAGACCGTTGTGCTCAGCCACGAACTCGATATCCGGGCCAAACTCGCCTCCGTAGACCACAGGGATCTCGATTACCCTAGGCTCGAACGAGGGACTCTCCTCGCATCTCTGAAAGACCTCCGATACGAGAGCTCTGACCTCGTCACAGGAAAGGCGAAGGGGATCGTAATTAACCAGGAGGGAGCGATAGGTGGGAACAGACTCGCCCAAGCCAGGGAGAGGATTCTTCCCCAGGGCATCGGCCAGGGCGTGAACCTTGCGGTTGACCTCCCGGCTTATCTCGTTGCCGAATTCAACCACCAAAGCCGAGTCGCCAGCCAGAAGAAGGCGAGGCTCGCCGTACATCACAGAAAACTCCACATCGGCATTACCTCGATTCCCGCTGCCTCTAGCTCTACGCGAATAGCATTAGCTATTTGAACGGCTCCTGGGCTGTCGCCGTGGACGCAGATGGTATCCACCTGGAGAGGTATCTCCTCGCCCGTGTGCGCCACAACCATCCCATCGCGCACCATGGCCACCGCCTGCTCAGCCGCCTGTTGTGGGTCGTGGATGACGGAACCGGCCTCCTTCCTGGACTGCAATGTCCCATCCGGGTTGTAAGCCCGGTCGGCGAAGCCCTCCTGGGCAGCACGGAGGCCCGCTACCTCCGCCGCCTCGATCATGGTCGAGCCGGCCAGGCAAACTACGACCAGTTCTCTGCTGAAGCGTGCGATGCCGTGAACGATAGCTCTGGCCAGTTCCACGTCTCTGGCAGCCATGTTGTACAGAGCGCCGTGGGGCTTCACGTGGACCAACTCCACACCAGCGGCGCGGGCGAAGGCAGCCAACGCCCCTACCTGGTACAAGATGTAGTTTTCGATCTCCTCAGCCGAGAGCTGCATAGCGCGACGGCCAAAGCCCATAAGGTCAGGGAAGCCGGGGTGAGCGCCGACGCCCACTCCATGCTTCGCCGCCAGGCGGACTGTCCTGTCCATGACCAGAGGATCGCCCGCGTGGTAGCCGCAGGCGATGTTGGCCGAGGTGATGTACGGCATCATGGCCTCGTCATCGCCGACTTGATAGCGGCCAAAACTCTCGCCCATGTCGCAGTTAAGATCAACCTTCATTAGCAGCCCCCTCGGCCTGATCCCTCGAAACCTCGCCTTGTATCTTGGCCGCCGCCTCTCTGATAGACATGGTTCTTCGCACCTCCGGTGGTCGGGCCAGGCGAAGCCCATCGCCGTACCACCGCGGAATGACGTGTATATGGAAGTGAAAGACATCCTGTCCTCCTGCACGTTCGTTGCTCTGAACCAGGTTCATTCCGTCGGGCTGCAGGGTTCTCTTGATCGCTTTGGCTACCCTCACCGTCGTTTTCATCACTGCTGCGGCAGCCTCCTCGTCCAATCCGTAGATATCGCGCACGTGTAGCTTGGGAATGACCAGGGTGTGGCCGGGATTGGCCGGGTTGATGTCCATGAAGGCCAGCGTCTCCTTGTCCTCGAAGACCACGTCGGCGGGAGCCTGCCCCTCAACGATGTCGCAGAAGATGCAACTCCTGTGACTCATCTTGCCCCCGTTCCCAATGCTCGCTCTGCATACGTGGCCGCAGCAGCCACCGCCTTCTGAGCTGCCTCCTCTAAAGTAGTAGCGGTTATCATCTTGGCCTCTGCTAAGATCGCCCTGCCCTCCTCCTCGTTGGTTCCCACCAGGCGAGCGACCATGGGCACATCGGTTTCTACACCTTCCAGAGCAGTCAGGATGCCCCTGGCTACCTCGTCGCAGCGAGTGATGCCGCCGAAGATGTTAAAGAGCACGGCCTGGACGTTTTTGTCCGAAAGGATGAGGCGCAGGGCAGCAGCAACTTTATCAGCTTTGGCCCCGCCGCCGATGTCCAGGAAGTTGGCCGGCGCGCCGCCGTAGAGCTTGGTGAGGTCCATGGTGGCCATAGCCAGCCCCGCCCCGTTAACCATGCAGCCGATGCTCCCGTCTAGCTGGACATAGCTGATGCCGTAGCCCCGCGCCTCGCGCTCTGCCGGTGTCTCCTCTTCCAAGCTGCGCATCTCGGCCAGGTCGGGGTGGCGGAAGAGGGCATTGTCGTCCAAAATCATCTTGGCATCTACGGCCAACAGCGCCCTGTCACCAGTGACGACCAGAGGATTGATCTCGGCCAGAGATGCGTCGCTCTTCGTGAAAGCAGTGTATAGCTCTTTGGCCACCTTCAGGAAGCCCCGTGTCAAATCCTTATCCAGGCCGATTCCGTAGGCCGCTTCTCGAACCTGGTAATCCTGCAGGCCCAATAAGGGATCAATGGTAATCTTGATGATCTTCTCTGGAGTCCGTTGGGCCACCTCTTCGATATCTATCCCGCCCTCGGACGAAGCCATCATCACCGGCCTCTTGGCGGCGCGGTCAATGACCACACCTAAGTAGATCTCGCTCGCAATGTCGGCGGCCTCCTCTACGAGGATGCTTCTAACGGGCAACCCCTTCAAATCCAGGGCCAGGATCTGGGCAGCGATGGCTCTTGCTTCCTCGGGCGTCTCGGCCAACTTGATGCCCCCTGCCTTCCCTCGGCCACCCACCAAGACCTGGGCCTTTACGACCACCCGCTTGCCCAGTCGCTCGGCGATGTCGCGTGCCTGTTGGGGGGTGGTGGCTACTCCACCCTCCGGGACAGGCACACCGTGCTGAGAAAAGATGCGCTTAGATTGATACTCCTGAAGCTTCATGCTCCTCCTCAAAACAAAGCCCCGCCATCGGCAGGACCTGGGATCAACTCAATTATACCACACCCGGCAGATTTTTCAAATCATCGCTTTGTCCACTCCGACTCCACATGATCACCGCGTGCGCACAGCCGATGAGCGGACGCACGATCCCCATTACCCAGGCCAATTTGGGAAAGAGTAGCCGGTCTCCTACCGAGTCGGCTGGAGCTGAGAAATGCGATTGCCACCAGTTTCCGCGACGTAGATCGTCCCGTCTTCACCGACGGTCAACCCAGTAGGTCTTGCCAAGCCTGTCCACTCCTCCAACATACGTCCCTCCAGGCTTACGCGCAAGACCCGCCCCCTCCCTGGATCACTAACCACCAGCCAGTCCTTAGCTGACACAGCCACCTTCGCCGCCACGGTAGTGTCCGATGACGCCAGAGGAAGTTCCCATAGTATCTGGTACTTTGCATTGAGCACGTACAGCGCAAGCGTGCCGGGGTCTGTCACCAAAAGACGGTCACCGGGAAGTATAGCGACGTCGGTCGGCTGTAACAGAATGCCGCCTCCTCGGAATTGCACCAGCACCTGACCGTCAGGCGATAGAGCTATCACGCGCTGTCCACCGGTGTCGGCCACATAGAGCCGCCCGTCCGATGTAACGTCAAGACCGCGTGGGCTATAAAACCCGACAGCAGAACCGACTCGCCGCTGAACTCTTCCGGCGAGGGTAATATAGACAAGTGCGTCACCTTCTCCGCTATCTAAGACAACCAGCAAGCCTTCAGGATCAAAAGCAATCGCTGAGGGATCCTTGAAGCCAGCATCTAGAGCAAAAATGACCTCTCCCTCAGGATCGAACAGGACTATCCGCGCTTTGGTTCCTTCGATGGCAGCGACCCGTCCGTCTGCTGCTACAGCCACATCACGGGGTTGATAAATCTCCCAGGGCTGTGCCTCTATCGCCTCTCCAGCTACGACAACAGGAGTGGACTCTACGGTGACATCGGGGAGTGGGGTTGCTGTACCCATCAACTCCAGTGGCGAGGTGACAATTGAGGTAGGCTCTGGGGTAGCATCGGGAAAAAGTGCCAGGGTCTCACCGCTAGCCCAGGACAAGGCCGAAGGAGTGATGAAACGAAGGAAGTGACGGGTCCCGATCCCATCCACGAGTGTTTGCTCCCGAGCTTCTGGCCAGCACGCCTCCATCCGACGCTGGATTATGTCCCTGCCAGGGTAGGTCTGAGCCACCAGCAGGATCAGCGGCGAGTCGGCCTCATTGCACAACTGCTCGACTGTTTCCTCAACATCAGCAGGCTGATTGTGAAGGATAAATCGGTTCCAGGGGATCTCATAGGCTGCGAACATGTAGCTCATCAACGGCCAGTGGAAGTCCCTGTGGGCGATAACATGTAGGTCAGGACCCCGCCCGTCTTTGCCCGCGGTGATCTGCGCAGATTCCAGGACGAAGGCCAGGCTCTGCTTTCCTGTCTTGTTTTGGCATAGCTCCACCGAGAGCCAGAAGTTCAGCGGAAGGATTAGGGCTATCAGGGCAAAGGACACCACGTGTGTAGCGCCAGGTCGGCCAGCAAGGCCTGCCACAACTTGAGCCAAAGCGTAGCACCCCACGCCGATAAAGAGGGTATAGATGGGAACATTAAGCCACAACCAGGTATTGCTGGGATAGGCGTAGGGCTGAAGACCAGTGATGGTGATCAAGAGAGCAACGTAGCTCAGAAACCATACCAGGTGAATGCGTGAAGTGAACAAATGCTGCAATACAACCCCAAGCCCGAGTAGGAAGAGAATCCCACTGATGGGATCTAGATGTGCCCCGAAAGTGAAGTGAGAGTTGTGGGTGTTGGCCATGAAAGAAATGGCCCCATAAAGGATGTTGTTCCGTGCCTGGACCATCCTGCCGCTGACCGTGTCCGCCACCTCGCTCTGGAGGATACTCTTGCTGGCTTGTCCCTCCCAGGCCTGGCGATCCAGAGCCACGGGGTAGATCAGAAGAAGGAACCCCAGTAGTGTGACTGCGTACAAATACCAACTCCGCTTCCGATGAGGTGGGTAGTAGAGCAGAAAGAGGACAGCGACTGGAAACACCGTCAGGCGCGATATGGCGTAGGTATAGAATCCCGCACCCACCGCCACGCCCAGCAGAAAGAACCCCACAATGCTCCCACGCCGCCGTGCCAGAGCAAACAGACCTAGAGACAAACAAAGGGGGAAAATGGCCTGGACACTGTTGTAGCCAATCTTAGCATGGGTCATGAGATAGTGTGAGCCGGTAAAGGCAGCAACGGCAATGAAAGCAGTAGCGCGAGAGCTCGACTCTCGTACGAAGTAGTACAGGGGAAGGACTGAAAGTCCGACGAGGAGCGGAGAAGCAACACGCCAGCCATACGAATTCACACCGAACAACTGCATGCTCAGGGCCTGCCAGTAGGAGGAGAGAAGGGGATGGCGGCGGTCAACGCCGGCGCCGGAGAGAACAGGGAGTGAGCTCCTTCCGTCAAGAATGTCACGCGCTAGATTGAAGAAATTGTACTCGTCTCCTACGAGGGACCAGCGCCAAGACATCAATCCGTAGGCTGCAAGGGCGAAAGCCAGCAGGGCAATGACGGGAAGGAGGACTCGCTCGATACGACCATTCCGATCGAGATTGTACCAAGACTGCTGCACGAACCAGCCTAGCATCCCCACAGCTAAGACCCCGGCTAGAAGTGCCAGAGGCCAACGCCCTCCCCCGACGGCAACAGCCGCCACCAAGAGCGCCACAACTCCAGCGAGATAGATCAAATCCTCCCGATGCAGAAGGGGTGGTCCCCCGGCTCGTCGCTCCACGAATGCCAGGCCCGCCACCATGACCATCAGGCCTCCAGCCCAAAGCCAGGGTGATACGGGCCGTCCGGTCACAGCTACCCCAAAGCCGATCAACTCTATGAGAAGACCAACGCCAGCCAGGGCCAGGCCGAACCGTTGAGATCCCTGAAACCGACTGAACCCTCTGACTTCGCCTTGAGGGATATCTCGTAACAGAACGGAATAGCCGGCCAGGCGCCGCGCCAGCAGCACCAGGCCCGTGCCGAGCAGAACTGCTATTAGAGCCGGGACGAAAAAGCGAGGGACTCGCAGGCTGTTGCAGGTGGGGGGAGCCACCTGGCAACCCCATCG
>CAZGKH010000166.1:0-8264 GCA_964525665.1 uncultured Anaerolineae bacterium
TCTTGTCCCAGCGCACGGTGATGCCGTACTCGGCGACGCCGCCGAATCCGGCCATGACGCGCTTGTCCAGATCCTCGTAGATAGTGGCGAAGTCGCGCACCACTTCTGGCAGAAGGTCTGCGCTACCGGTGAGCTCTCCTGGCAGGGGAGTCAGAGGTTTCTTAGTCAGTATTTTCACTAGGCGTTTATTATTGCATTGACAAACAGGGATTTCACTTGGACAAACACAATCGAGCGACCAGCGCTTGAAGGTTTGTTTCACAATCTGATCCTCTAGCGATTGGAAACTGATCACGACCAGTCGGCGACTAGGCGTGCTGGCGAGTTGGGGTATGTCAGAATGCGCAGAAACAGGCTGGCGACCAGACCCAGTGCGCTGTAGATCGAGCCGCCCAGGGAACGCAGGCGGTGCGTTTGGGGCGGGACGTCGTTGTCGAAGTAGAGGGTGCGCGGCATCCCCGCCGAAATGAGGATCTCGTCCATCGGCGCGCCGGCATATCGCGCGCTAACGATGTGCGCCAGGGCGTGGCCGAAGTCGGCGACCAGCAGCGCGGCCAGGGAGAGGGCGCCGACCAGCAGGCGGACGGCCCAGGAACTTTGCGGGAGCTGTTGTCCCGCCAGCCACGACAGGGCGACCCATCCAATCAACAGATTGCCCAACACCGCTGGCTTCACTTTGACCGGCGTGTTCCAAACGGTGAACAGAGTCGGCACCTCATTAGTGGTGGTCATTTGCCTGCCTCTTCTTCGCCTTGGTTCTACGGGTCGAACCTCTCCATCCCACAAACTAAAGGATAGCACTAAGGGCCTGATTCGTCAAGTTCGCTGCTTGCGTACATTCGAGGAGTCGGGTATAATTGGTTCAGGAGCTTTCCGGATTCTCTATCAAGAGATGGAGGCCGCCACTGACCAAGACCGTCTGCAGATTGCGAAAGATGTATGCGGGCTTTCGCTCAGAACCAGGTGCCGGGCCACGTGGAGCACCTGCACTTCAACGCCACCCACAGAGTGCGCGAGGGCGAGCAGGCCGCCATCCTGGGCTATCCCATCTTCGTGGGGCTGAACGTGGGCACCGAGGGCGTGGCCTTCAAGTGCTTCACCGTCAACGTGGGGAACGAGGCCGACGAAGCCTTCCTCGGCTTTCTGGAGTCGGACGTGTTCAAAGAGGGGTTGAAGCTGGCATCCACGGTGCAGCCAGCCATCAGTCTGTTCTCCGAAACGGCCCTCGGATTGACCAAAGCCATCGCCACTCGCCATAGAAACGTGCCGGTGCAGGATTTCTACCTGGGCCTCGACTTCAACCACATTCCCACCCGCGCTCGCCTGGCCGAAGGCTCGTACCTGGCCGTCCAGATCCCCGAGACCTTTCAGACCGTCTGGGACTGGAGCGAGTGGGTCTACAATCCAGTCAATGGCCAGGTGGTGAACAAGGACGATCCCACCCAGTTGATTCCGTACAACTACATCGTCTTCAGCATCAGCCGCTACGAGGGGGATTAGGGCCTCATCAATCAGATTCTTGCACAGATAGCAAGGATTTAGCCAAGATTCAGTACCGGACACTTTTGCCAACCGCGCGGGCCCTAATCACGAATAGCGCGAATATGCGAATTTCACGAATGTTTCTCTATCAGTTTTAACTAGATTCGTGTCATTCGTTCATTCGTGACATTCGTGTTCCAAAAACTGTCTGGCAGCGAAACCCACGAAGACGCAAAGGCACGAAGAATCCGCGCGGCTACCACCAACTCTTGACATTCCAAACGAAGTGTGGTATATTTAGGCCTGCCTAATAAATGCTGTTGGGTAGACCTGTTTTTTGTTTGGGGGTAGGCAATGACAAGCGAGAACATAGAGGAGTATCTGGAAACCATTTGCAAGCTGGAGCAAGATGCAAGCCCTGTCGCCACCTCTGCCCTGGCCAAGCAGTTGGGGGTCTCCCCGGCCTCGGTCAGCGAGATGGCGATGAAGCTCGCCGTGCAGGGGCTCGTCACCCGCGAGCCTTACAAAGGGGTGGCTCTCACGGCGAAAGGGAGGCATCAAGCCCTGATCCTGATCCGCTGCCATCGCTTGTGGGAGTGCTTTCTGACAGACGTACTGGGCCTTCCCTGGGACCAAGTGCACGATGAAGCCTGCCGGCTGGAACACGTCACCTCGCCCCTGGTAGAAGAACGGCTGGCTCGTTTTCTTGGCGAACCGGAGACCTGCCCCCATGGCCACCCCATGCCGACATCTGACGGCGAGATGGCCCTCGAGGCTGGGCATTCTCTGGCCGAACTCACGGCTGGACAAAGGGCGAGAGTGCTGCGCGTACCAGAGGAGGACGTGGCACTACTGCAGTATCTGTCCACCCTGGGGTTGGAGCCTCATGTCACGGTCCAGGTCGAGGCAGTGGCCCCTTTCCAGGGCCCGCTGACGGTGCAGGTCGGAGAGGCGCAACACATTTTGGGGCGAGAGCTGGCCTCACAGATCGTGGTGCGGCCACTGTGATCGCCTCTTCAATGCTTGGCAGGAATAGGAGGCCTTAATGGATGAAGAGCGAATACTGTTGAGCGCATTGCCCCCCGGCGAGGTGGGAGTAGTGCGCCAACTAGACGGGGGACGGGGATTCATGAGCCGCTTAGCTGCCATGGGCTTCACACTTGGGTCCGAGGTGACCATGATGCAGAATTTCGGTCACGGCCCCCTCATCGTCTTGGTGCGAGATACTCGCGTTGCTCTGGGCCGAGGCGAGGCCAGCCGGGTCTCCGTCCACAGGAGATCGGGATGAGCGATTGCCACACGGTACGAGAGACCGCCACCATGGAGTCCTCGGTAACGGAGGGGGCAGTTCTGGTGGCGCTGGCAGGGCAACCCAATGTGGGGAAGTCTACTGTCTTTAACTTACTGACTGGCCTCAACCAGCGCGTGGGGAACTGGCCGGGCAAGACCATCGAGCAGAAAAGCGGCGCCTATCACTACAACGGCACTCAGATGCGCATCGTGGATCTGCCAGGTACCTATAGCCTGACCGCCAACTCTCTTGAAGAGCAGATCACCCGCGACTACATCATAAAAGAGAAGCCCGACGTAGTGGTAGCCATCGTCAACGCCGCCGCCCTGGAACGCAGCCTGTATTTGGTGGCCGAGCTCCTGGAGCTCTCAGTGCCGGTGGTGTTGGGGCTGAACATGACCGACGTGGCCGAGCAGCAGCGGATGCACATCGAGCCGCGGGTTCTGGAGGCCGCGTTGCGTCTCCCCGTCGTTCCGATGGTGGCTTCCAAAAACCAGGGCACGCGAGAACTGGTGGAGGCCGTAGACCACCTGGCAAGGAACCCAGACAGCTACGACCCTTGCCGCCCCGGAATCCGTGAGGACCACCAGGCAGTGCTGGCTCAGCTCCAGCAGATCATCGCCGGCCAAGTGCCGGAGCCTTATCCAGAGGACTGGACGGCCCTCAAACTCCTGGAAGGCGACCGCGAGATCACTCGAATGATGCAGGAGCGGTTATCACCGGAGAAGTGGGATCGGGTGCACCCCATCCTGATGGAACACGAGGACGCCATCCTGGCGGTGGCCGGAGCCCGTTACGAGTGGATCGGGCGGATGGTGCGGGCAGCGCTGGTGCGTCCCACCTTCGGCCAGGTCATCCTGACCGACCGAGTGGACCGCATCGCCACTCACCCCTTCTGGGGATTGTTGGTGCTGGTGGGGATACTGGGCCTGGTCTTCTGGCTGACCTACGCCGTGGGCGCGCCGCTGCAGGAGATGCTGGACACTTATTTGATACAGGCCGGGGCGGAATGGGTGCGTTCGGCTCTGAGTGGCGCGCCAGCCTGGTTGGGAGAGCTCCTCGCCGACGGAGTGATTGGTGGAGCAGGGATGGTGGTCACCTTCCTGCCCATTCTGGTTATTTTCTTTGCCGCGCTAGGATTGCTGGAGGACGTGGGGTACATGGCCCGGGCGGCCTACGTAATGGACCGCTTCATGCACCTGATGGGATTGCACGGCAAGAGCTTTTTGCCCCTCTTCTTGGGATTCGGCTGCAACGTGCCAGCAGTGATGGGAACGCGAGTGGTGGAAGGGCAACAGGCCAGGCTTCTTACTATCTTGGTCGCCCCCCTGGTGCCCTGTACGGCGCGGATGGCCGTGCTGGCCGTGTTGGCTCCCATCTTCTTCGGCTCCCACGCCGCACTGGTCTCTGGGGGGCTGGTGGGGCTCAACCTAGTGATGCTGGCGATCATAGGCATTGCCCTCCACGAGCTAGTGCTGGGAGGTGAGCACGTGGCTTTCATCATGGAGTTGCCGCTATATCACCTGCCCAACCTCCGCACCATCGGCCTCTCGGTGTGGCAGCGGTCGGTGGCCTTTCTGAAGAAGGCGGGCAACATCATCTTGGTCGTGTCGGTGGTGGTCTGGGCCCTTTCGGTGCTGCCGGGCGGAGAGATTGAATCCAGCTACCTGGCAGCCATAGGGCGGCTGCTGACGCCCTTGGGAGCGCTGATGGGCCTGGGCTGGCAGATGATGGTGGCGCTACTGACCAGCTTCGTGGCCAAAGAGAACACCATCGCTACCCTGGGCGTTCTGTATGGCGCGGGCGAGGAGGGGGCGCGTCTGGCCGAGGCCCTGTCTGGGGTGCTGACGCCAGCATCGGCGCTGGCCTTCCTGGCAGTGCAGATGCTTTTCATCCCATGCGTGGCAACGGTGGCCACCATCCGACAGGAGACGGGATCATGGAAATGGACCGTTCTCGGCATGGCACTGCTGCTAGTTCTCTCCCTCGGTGTGAGCATCGTCATCTATCAAGGGGCCGTGCTGGTGGGCTGGGGGGTGTGAAATGTTGCAGAGACTATTGGAATTGATGGCCAAAGGTGGCGCACACAACTACGCCGAGTTGGCGCGGGAACTTGGGGTGAGCGAGGGGCTGCTTGGGCAGATGGTCGAGGATCTGGCACGGAGAGGATACCTGCGACCAATGGCTGGCGATTGCGAGGCCCAATGCACTGGCTGCCCTCTAGGCGAGACCTGCGCCCCCGGCGGTCCAGCACGGGCGTGGACACTGACTGAGAAAGGAAAGCTACAGAACAAAGCGCGATTTTCGTAATCAGCAGGGAGAACAGATCGAATGAGCGCCACCGTCGGCTTAGCATTGCTGCTTTCGACCCTGGCTGGACTGTCCACAACGCTGAGCAGCCTGCTGGTCATCTTCATCCAAAAACCGGGGCCACGCTTGAGGAACACTTGTCCATCGTAGGCGTTACTACGGGCATGATGGTCATGGCCCTCAGCCTGTGGATGTTGCAATAAACATGGAAACTGACAATGAGAAGATTAAAAGTGTTGTTTCAGGAAAAACGCTTGAAGCCTTTCGCCCCAAGGAGACCAACGGTGCACTTTGACCATTTCGACATTGTCGCTCGTTTCTACGACCGCGTGTTCCAATTCCTGGGGCCGGAACGGCTCATGGGTTTGCTCCAGCCCCAGCCGTCGGAGCGCATATTGGACATTGGGGGCGGCACGGGCCGCGTCTCCCAGACCTTTGGCGACGACTACGAGGTGGTCATTTGTGACCCCTCATGGGGAATGTTGGGGGAGGCTCGCCAGAAGCAGATGATCGCCTGCAGCGGCCTGGCCGAGCAGCTCCCTTTTGCCAATGGGGCTTTCGACCGTATTGTCATGGTAGACACCTTTCACCACCTGCACGACCAGCACGCCGCCGCGAAGGAAACCCTGCGAGTGTTGCGTCCGGGTGGGCGATTGGTCATTGAGGAGCCGGACATCCGTCGCTGGGCAGTCAAATGGGTCGCCCTGGTCGAACGGCTGCTCCTGATGCGCAGCCGTTTTTACTCCAACGCCGATCTGACCGGCATTTTCAGAGAGGCCGGCGCAAGAATCGTGGCCGTGGAGGAGGGATCCGATTACAACGTGCGCTTGGCTGTGGAAAGACGGGAAGCGGTGATCAATGACAGGAAGCAATGATGCAGTTGCCCATCGTGGTCGAGCGCGCCAAGCGAATACTGCTGGAACCGGTGCGCTATGGTGCAGGAGGTAGCGCAAATGAATGAATCTCCTTCAGACCTTCGCGTTAACAGTGAGCGTTTGCGCGCCAACTTTGAGGCTCTGGCGGCGATTGGAGCTACACCAGACGGCGGCATACATCGGCCGGCGTTGAGCGATGCACACCTTGAGGCCCGCCGGTGGTTGCTTGAGCGTGCGGAGCAGACAGGCCTAGACACCAGAGTTGACGGCGCTGGCAATCACTCCGCTGTTCTACGCTGTGGCCGGGCAGGCGGGCCAACGCTGCTCCTTGGATCCCACCTGGACTCTGTACTCTACGGTGGACGTTTCGATGGCGCCCTGGGCGTACTAGCCGCCCTTGAAGTCCTTCAGGTGGTGAAGGAGCAGAGCATCTCGTTGAACACTCACCTGGAGGCGATTGATTTTACGGACGAAGAGGGACACTTTGTGGGTCTCGTGGGCAGTCTGGCGTTTTCAGGACAACTGAAGCCGGAACATGTCCAAAACCATCGTGGAGACCATGACCGTTTTCAGAAAGCCCTTCGCCACGCTGGGCTGAGCGAAAGCTCTCTGTTTTCTACTGGCAGGGATCCAGCAACCGTGGCTGGGTACCTTGAGCTTCACATCGAACAAGGGCTGCGACTGATCGAGTCGAGCATGCAGATTGGCATTGTGACCAGCATTGTCGGCATTCGCTCGTTCAGGATAAAGTTCATTGGGCGGGCGGATCACGCTGGCACTAGGCCCCTGGACAAGCGATTGGACGCCGCTCAGGGCGCTAGCGCGTTTACCCTTGCCGCCAGAGAGCTGGTGATGAAAGATTTTCCAGGTCGTGTGGTCAACGTGGGGAACATGGAATTTAGGCCAGGTGCTTTCAACATCGTTCCCCAAGAAGTAACCGTTGCCCTGGAGTTCCGAGCCGACGACGATGACGAGCTGGATGAAATGGAGGCCGCATTGCTGAGGCAAGCTTCCGTTGCGGCGCGACGATTTGGGCTCGAACTGGAAACAGAGTGCTTGGACAGCACTCCTCCCGCCCACATGAGCGATCAAGTCCAGGAGGCATTTGCACACGCGAGCAAAGCGCTTGGCCTAGAACACATGTCTCTTCCATCAGGCGCGGGCCATGATGCCCAGTCCTTGGCGCAGATCTGCCCAGCCGGGATGATCTTTGTCCCCTCAGTTGGCGGCTTCAGCCACTCGTCAAAAGAGTTCACCGAGTGGGAGGATTGTGTCAATGGTGCGAATGTCCTATTGCACGCCGCGCTGCTGCTGGCTGATGGGGTGGGGGTACACTGAACTGCTGTACAACCTTGCCGAAGACCCGGATTTGACATCGGGCGAGTTATGCTTATGATAGAGTAGGCAAGCTGGGCCTGAGACCCCAGCCATCAAGGGGAGAGAAGGCAACATGTCGGACAGTATTTTGAAAGTGGCGACCTACAACGCCAATTCCATCAGAGTCCGGCTGGGACAGGTGCTGGACTGGTTGGATCGAGAGGCCCCGGACGTCCTCTGCCTGCAGGAGACGAAGGCGCAGGATCCGGACTTTCCGTCGGAGCCATTTCGAGAAGCGGGTTATCATCTGGCCTTCCGAGGACAGAAAACCTATGCGGGCGTGGCCATCATCAGCCGGGAGGAGCCCCAGGCGGTTGCCTTCGGTTTGGATGATGATGGTGATCCCGACGAAGCGCGCCTTATCCGGGCAGTGATCCGGGGAATTCCGGTGGTGAACACCTATATCCCCCAGGGGCGCTCGCCGGATTCGGAGCATTTCCAGTACAAGCTGGAATGGCTGTCCCGGCTGCGGACCTTCTTCGAGCGGCACTACTCGCCAGGAGAGCCGCTCTTGTGGATGGGCGACTTCAACGTCGCTCCAGAGCCGATTGACGTGCATAACCCTAAACGGCTGAAGGGCCACGTGGCCTTCCATCCTGAGGCTCACGCCGCCCTGGAGCGGGTGCGGGAGTGGGGTTTCGCGGACGTCTTCCGACGACACCATCCTGGCGAGCCGGGGCAATACACCTTTTGGGACTACCGGGTGCGGGGCGCGCTGGAGCGCGGGATCGGTTGGCGGGTGGACCACATCTGGGCCACCGAGCCGCTGGCTCGCAAGTCCACCGGAGCCTGGATTGACGTGGAGGCACGGCGAGCAGAACGCCCCTCGGACCACACCTTCCTGGTGGCCGAGTTCGCGCTCTGACCGCCAGGACTGGTTGACTGACAAATTTAACATTTCAACCGGCACACAATAATTGGGACACAGA
>CAZGKH010000167.1:0-5638 GCA_964525665.1 uncultured Anaerolineae bacterium
AGACCTCGCCCAACAAATGCGACCTTCGCCCAACAAATGCGACCTTCGCCCAACAGGTGCGACCCTCGCCCAACAAGCGCGACCCTCGCCCAATGAGGTGATTTAGGAGATGCGCAAGATGAAAGACGAACACAAGACCAAACAGCAACTCATAAACGAACTGGGGGAACTGCGCCAACGGATCGCCGAATTGGAAGCGGTGGACACCGAGCGCCAGCGGGCAGAGGAGATGCATTCATGAACGATTCTGAAAAGAGTAGAGCACGCTTCCCCCAGTGGGAACGCTACGCTTGGGTCTTGGCAGTGGTGTGGACGGTGGCCGTCGCCGCATCGCTGGTGTGGAATGTGGTCCAGGTGAGACGTAATACCCTGGAGGCGGCGCGTATTCAGGCACGGGTCGCTCACGGGAAAGACGTCATCTACCGCCGCTGGAACGCCGGGCACGGTGGGGTCTACGTGCCGGTGACCGACGAGACGCCGCCCAATCCTTATCTGTCCTACGTGCCCGAGCGCGACATCACGACGCCGTCGGGCAAGCTGCTGACGTTGATGAATCCGGCCTACATGACACGCCAGGTGCACGAGCTGGCGGAGGAGGAATACGGTGTTCGCGGACACATCACCAGCCTGAATCCGATTCGTCCAGAGAATGCCCCTGATCCGTGGGAGACTGAAGCACTCCAGGCTTTTGAGCGCGGAGAGACCGAGATCAGTTCGATCGAGGAGATGGAAGGCGAAGAGTACATGCGCCTGATGCGCCCTTTGATCACCGAGAAGGGCTGTCTGAAATGCCACGCCGCGCAGGGATACCAGGAGGGAGACATTCGGGGTGGGATCAGCGTTTCGATCCCCGTGGAGCCTCTGTGGGCTGTTGCGCGTATGCAGGCGCTCACATTGGCGGGAGGTCACGCCATGCTGTGGCTGATGGGGCTGGCGGGGATCGTCCTGGGGGCGCAGCGGCTGAGGCGGAGCGAGCGGGAGCGCATGCGGGCGGAGGAGAGGGTGCGGCGTCTCCTGGATCAGCAAACCGCCGCCAATCAGTTGGCCCTGGCGATGGGGGAGACCAGAGACCTGGACGAGATTTACCACATCATCCACGAGCACGTACGAATGTTGATGGACGCCGAGGCGTTCATCGTCTCCTTCTATGACGACGAGACACAGCTCATCCGGGCGGGCTACGTGGTGAGCAAAGGGACTGCCCAAGACGTCGGGCACTTCCCTCCCATTCCGCTGGAAAAAGAGGGACATGGCACCCAGAGCCAGGTGATACACACGGGCGAGCCGTTCTACGTCCCCGATTACCGCAAGAGGATGGAGAGAACCAAGACCGAGTACACCTTCTTTGAGGACGGAACAATCATCGAAGGTCCACCGTCGCCAGAGGACGAGGATATCTCCAATTCGGCGCTCTACGTACCGATGAAGATCGAGAGGAAGACCATCGGCGTGATGCAGGTGCAGAGTTGCCAGTTTGATGCCTACAGCCAGGAGGACATGGACCTTCTCACTGTCCTGGCCAACGTGGCCGCCATCGCCATTCAAAACGCTCGCCTGTTCGAGCAGGCGCAGCAGGAGATCACCGAGCGCAAGCGGGCGGAGGATGAACTCCGACAGCGTCAACTCCGCTTGAGCGTCCTCAACCGGATGGGACGGGCTCTGGCCGGGACGTTCGAACTGGCGCGAATCTATCGCATTGCCTACGAGCACGTAGCCCAACTTGTGGACTGTCCCTGTTTCGGCATCTCCCTGTACGACCCCACGACCCGTACCCTGCGGGCCGAGTTCATGTTGGACGACGGGGAGTTAATAGATGCGGCGCGGTTTCCGCCGCTGGTTATGGGTATAGAGCCGACGCAGGGGCGTGTGCGGGCCATCATCACCCGCCAGCCTGAGATCATAACAGATTATCCAGCAGCCCTTGAAAAAGCAACAGATCCGTCGGTGCGCGTCGGCGTTTCCGAAGACGAGCATGTTACCGGGGCGGCTATGTACGTGCCGATGGTTGCGCGGGACCAGGTGATAGGGCTGTTGGAGGTACAGAGCTACCGGCTCAACGCCTACGGCGTGGAGCAGGCTGCCTTGCTCGGTCCGGTGGCCAATCAGATCGGCCTGTCCATCCAAAACGCGCAGTTGTACGAGGAGGCTCAGCAACAACTGGCCGAGCGCAAGCGAGCGGAGGAGGGGCTTCAACATACTCTGGCGAAGTTGCGAGAAGCCCTGGGCGGAATCATCCAGACCGTGGCCTTGACGGTTGAAACGAAGGACCCCTACACAGCCGGTCATCAACGGCGCGTGGGCAATCTTGCCCGTGCCATAGCGAATGAGATGGGTCTTTCAGAGGAACAGATTGATGGAATCCGCATGGCTGGGCTCATTCATGATCTCGGCAAGATAGCTATACCCGCTGAAATCCTTAGCACGCCCGATCGGTTAAATGACCTTCAATGGAGTATGATTAAAACTCACCCCCAGGGCGGTTATGACATATTGAAAACCATAGAATTTCCCTGGCCGGTGGCCCAGATCGTGCTTCAACATCACGAGAGGCTGGATGGCTCGGGTTATCCTGCCGGTCTGTCGGGTGACGAGATCATGCTGGAAGCAAGGATCATGGCTGTAGCTGACGTCGTTGAGGCCATGGCCTCTTTCCGACCTTACCGGCCAGCGCGCGGCATAGACAAGGCCCTGGAGGAGATCTCACAGAACAGGGGTATCCGCTATGATCCTGAGGTGGTGGATGCTTGCTTGAAGCTTTTTACCGAGAAGGGGTTTGAGTTCGAGTAGGACGAGGAGGTGGAAAAATGAAGAAGTTGCATTTTGTTCTAACCTTGGCGCTGGCCCTGGGCCTGTTGGTCGGTCTGACCACAGGCGCCGCTGTTTCAGCTTCCTCTTCTTCTTATGGCAAGAAGATCCAAGTCCCCAGCATCAATGTCGAGGATGGCTGGAGCACCTGGATACACGCCCAGAACGTGGGAGATGATGATACCGGGGCAATAGTTTTCTACTGGGGGGAGTATTCGAGCTTGTGCCCCACCAACTCTCCTGGGCCAGCAGCCCACGCCTGCCAGAGAATCGTCAAGAATGGCGTCTGGACGCTGCGAAGCGCCATTCCCACGGAGGCTAAGGCTGCCATCATCTACTCGGTAGACAAGGATGTCTTCGAAGAAGCCTGTCAAGCGTCTGGCGACGCCGTCGGCGACACCACCGCCTGGATGCAGTGGAAAAGCCAATACCAGGGCACTGGGCAGCCCCTGGCGGTGGTCGCTATGCGTTTTGGCCCCAACAATTCTTACAGCTCCTACGTTGGCATCTCAGAGGCCATGGAGGGGACGCCGCCTTATGAGTACTATGCTCTCTATCTGGTGAAAGATTACCAAGGTGAGAATGCGCAGCTTTCCATCCAGAACTCGGGCGAGTACTGCGTATCTGTCTTGGTTGACTACAGGGAAAGCGACACCGGCCGGCTTACTCACACCCGGCACTTCGAGGCGCTGGCGCCAGGAGAGGCTTTGCACCTGAAGACCGAGGAGATCAATGAGATACCCCCCAACTGGTTGGGGACAGCGTTCGTCAGGGCGGCCCAACCGCTGGGAGTTGTGGTGGAGCACACCAATGTCACCCCAACTCCGACCAGCACGGCAACACCTACACCGACCGCAACCTCAACCAGTACGGCGACACCCACGCCGACCCCGACCTCCACTCCGACTCCCACGCCAACGGGAACTCTCCCACCGACGCCGACGGTGACTCCAACTGGTACACCAACTCCGACCTCGACCAGCACTCCCACGCCGACTCCAACGTTTACGGCCACATCTACGCCAACGCCTACGCCAACGCCTACGCCTACGGAGACGATAGCGACGCGTATTTATCTGCCGCTTGTCTTCAAAGGCTACGGTCTCAATCCTGCGGTGAGTAACGTGCACATGAGCGATACTCCTTATGGGCCGCCAAGCACTCAATTCTCATCGGGGACAACCGCCGTCTACGCGATCTTCAGCTACTCTGATATGGATGGCGACGAGATCAGAGTAAGGATTTATGACCAGGTAGGCAGTATCCTATTCGAGCACGTGCAGCTCTACACGGGGGCTGGTACAGAGTCCATTGAGATATTGGGACCGGGGGGAGTCTTTGCCGATGGCTGGTATGTCACCCACGCGTATTCGTACAGCGACCTGTTCGAGATTGAGACTATCCTTTGGGACGTCGGAGAGCGCTGAGGTGATGAGACATGGCTAAGAAAAGGACCCGCGTTTTCGTCAGTGGTTGGGTGCAGGGCGTCTTCTTCCGGGCCGAGACCCGAGACCTGGCCCGCCAGTTGGGCGTGACCGGCTGGGTCAGAAACCTGTGGGATGGGAGGGTGGAGGCTGTCTTCGAGGGAGAGGATTGGGCCGTCGAGCAGTTGGTGGCCTGGTGCCACCGGGGACCGCGCGGTGCGCAGGTGGATAACGTTGAGATAATCTATGAGGATTACGCCGGGGCGTACGAAGCTTTCAGCATTCGATACAACGGTTGGCATCAGTCAATGACCAATGACCAATGAACTAGCGAAGCTTCGCCTCAAACCGTCGAGACTTCCGAAGTCTGGCAGACTTTGGAAGTCTCGAAACCTGACCCCGCAGGCATGTGTGAAACGTGAAACATCGCGCATTACAGCCTGGGGGCTGGTTTTTCGCTACGGTGAATGCCTGGGGGGATTTCAAGGAAGGGCGTGGGCCCGAGCTGGAGCCGGGCACCTGGCTGGTGTGCGAGACAGACTGCGATGTCCCCGTGCCACATCACCTGTTCCGCGAGGACGAATTGCGCTCTGTGTGGAAGGGCTTTCGCATAGTGGAGTTTGAACGAAAGACGCATCAGTGGGCGGATGTGGACTCTGGCCAGTCTTACCTGAGCGCGCACTGGGAGGTTTGGGCGGAGAGGGTGTGAGTGACTGGGGGGAATAACCGCGGATGGGCAGGAAAGCGCGGATTCTTGAGGGCTGTATCCGCGTGTTCTTGCTGATCCGCGGTTCTGGGTAGCCTTGATTATTTGGTTGGTTTGCTGACGAGATCACGTCTGAAAACCTCCGAGGTCTGGGCGAAGAAAGGAGCCCCAATGAACAAGAAGCTGATAGCAAAATGGAGTTTGGTCATCATGGTCGTCTTGATCGTCGGCGCCGGTGTTTTCCCTGTCACCTCCCAAGGCCCGGGGTCGGTACCCGCCCTGGTCAAGATAGACCTGAAGGCGAAGGGCGACCTACAGTGGATCGAGACCAGTGGGCTGGCTGTCTATGCCCACCTCACCACCGAGGATGAGAGCTACCTCATCGCCAGGGCTACGCCAGACGATCTGGCCTCGCTGGCAAGCCAGGGCTTGGGCTATCGTGTCCTGGATGAGGAGTTTATCCCAGGGGAGTATTATCTGGTCTACCCTTCGACTATGCTCAGGGCAGGCCCGCGCCACATTGATCAATTGTCGCTGATCTCACAGCACGGCGAGCTTCTCCACTTTGACGGTCTCCGCGCCCTGATCCGGGCGTCGGCGGCTGGGGCGGAGGAGTTGCCCGCTCTGGGCCTGGAGATCAGGTGGCTCCCCGATAGTCCCATTCGCCTGAGCCGCGAGGTTGAGGGCCTGGCCTACGAATCTC
>CAZGKH010000167.1:5738-8261 GCA_964525665.1 uncultured Anaerolineae bacterium
TTCAGCTTTCCTTAGTCTCTACGATGGCAACCTCAGCGGCGAGAACCAGGTTGCCATCGGTGGACAGCCCTATACCATCAATACCCGCTACTCCTACAGCGGTACGCCCATCCAGAAGGCCACTCAGTTCGTTTATGAGCACTTCCAGAACCTGGGCCTGCAGGTGGAATATCACAACTACAATTGGGGAGGCTATAACTGGCGCAATGTAGTGGCCACCAAGCCGGGCCTCACCGATCCCGATGACATCTACATCGTTTGCGCTCACCTGGACGACACATCGAACGACCGGTACAACTACGCTCCGGGGGCTGATGACAATGCCAGCGGCGTAGTTGGTGTCATGATCGCCGCTGACATCCTCAGCCAATACGACTTTGACTCCACCATCCGCTTCATCGCTTTCACCGGGGAAGAGCAGGGGCTTCGGGGAAGCCATTACTATGCTTTGGATGCTTACCACGATAGCGACAATATCCTGGGCGTACTCAATCTGGACATGATCGCTTATGACTCCGATGCTCAGCCCATCATCGAGCTTCACGCCGGCACCGGGGCTGGCTCCATCGCTATCGCCAACCTGTTCGCCGATGTGGTGAGCACTTACAGCATTGACCTCGTCCCTCAGATCATCACTGCCGGATCTACCGACCGGAGCGACCACGCCTCCTTTTGGGATTATGGTTACAATGCTATCTTGGGCATCGAAGACTTTGATGACTTCACTCCCTACTATCACACGACTAACGATCAGCTCAGCACCCTGAACATACCCTACTTCACCGAGTTCGTCAAAGCCTCCGTGGGGACCGTGGCCAGCATGTCCAGCCCGTTGTTCGGAGAGGGCTACCTTGAGGGCACGGTGACAGACGCCAGCAACGGCGATCCCTTGTTGGGTGTGACGGTGACCATCGTTAGCCAGGAAAACGGCGCTCAGGTGACAGCCAGCACGGACCCTGGCGGTTACTATACCAAGACACTTTCAATCGGCCTCTACGGCGTCACCGCCGAGGCCAGTGGTTACTATTCCGCAACGGCAAGCGGTGTGGAGATCCTGGCCACTGAGGTCGCCACCCAGGACTTCGCCTTAGAGCGATGGTATCGTGTCTATGTGCCTCTCTTGTTTAAGAGCCGTTGAAGTGTGAAACGTGAAACCCGTTTGGTTACTTGCTACTTATTTGGCGACGTGGTATAATTACGTCAGACTGGAAGAAACTTTAGCTTCCGAGGTGTAAAATGACTACGACCGTTCTCAAACGTCAATTTATCACGGACGCAGCAGGCAATCCAATTGGTGTTATTTTGCCGCTGGAGGAATTTGCATTGGTAGAGGGGATTCTTGAGCAACGCCTCCCAACCCCCGGCGAGGCTAGCAAACTCGCCCAGATGGAACAGGCAGCCAGTGATCCCCTTTTTATGGCAGATTTACGCGAGACGATGTCAGCCTTTGCCGGCGCTGATGCCGAATGGTGGGAGCCAGCGCAGTGAAGTATCAATGGCATGTTTTTCTCGCTTCACTTGATCCCGGCAAGGGGTCAGAACAGGCTGGCAGACGTCCCGTGCTTGTCGTAAGCAGGGAGCGGATCAATCAACTGTTGCCTGTGGTCAACGTGATTCCCCTGACGTCCCGCAAATCTGCATCGCGCGTCATCTATCCCAATGAAGTCGTGTTGCCGGCCTGTGTGGCTGGTCTGAGTGTGGACTCTATCGCCTTGTGCTATCAAATTCGCACCTTGGACAAAAGCCGGTTGGAACGAGATTTGGGTGAACTGATTGAGGTGGACCTGCGCCGCGAGATCCTCAAGGCCATCCGGTTTCAGCTTGACATGTAGGCGAAATCAAGCTTCTTCTACTATTGGTCTACTAGATCGCCTCGCTTTCTCTAAAACCGCCGGCGTCCAGTTACTGGCTTGAGGAGGAGATGCGATTTTTCGTTTATGTGGCAATGGCTGGCGCCCAGCCCATCACCGACGGCGGTCACCTGCTGGCCCTGCTGTTCGATGTGGTCGGGGGGCTAGATGATACCTCACCGCTGCAAATCACCGCTATCGAACTGAACGAGGGCGGCGTGACCGCCCAGCCGCAGGACGGCAGTATCAGCGTGGTGGACTTTCCAGACCACGATTTCAACCGGGACTGCACGGTGGGCATTGGAGACGTAATGGAGGTAGTCAATCAGTGGCACACGACCGATGCGGATCCTGATTGGGATGCGCGCTACGACCTCGACGGCGATGGAATCATCACTGTCGTGGACATCATGATAGTGGCAGCGGATTGGGGGGCAACTTGTTGGTGAGAGGAACGAGGAAGAAATGCGAGCAGATGTTCAAGGCGAATGTCCCGGCTGCATCGGGACAAATCTCCCGACCGAATCGGGACACCAGTCCCTTGACGACGGGACACCTTCTGGTGTAGAATGTATGTATGCGGGCACGGGAGGGTGGCCCACGGCAACTGACGAACGACAACTGACGAAAGACGAAAGGAGGTGATTGAAATGATAAAGCAAGAGCTGAGCGT
>CAZGKH010000168.1:0-5262 GCA_964525665.1 uncultured Anaerolineae bacterium
GGGGATTGCTTCGGCACAAAAAACCGTGCCTCGCAATGACACCTGAACGCTTACTCCTCTGCTTGCCCTTAGTCGTACGAAGCCTTTGTCTTTCCTTGCTGATAATCCTTCTCAGTTTAGTGTAGAAGCCCAATCGTATTGGGCGGTTCTGGCGCAAAGACGGTCAATGCGATTGGCCTGCTACCCCACTATGGTGAACTGCTACGCAAGCCCCAACGGGGCTTCGTAGACTGAGCCAGGGGCTCCGCTCCGCTCAAGC
Source organism: uncultured Anaerolineae bacterium (assembly GCA_964525665.1). Lineage (GTDB taxonomy): Bacteria > Chloroflexota > Anaerolineae > VGOG01 > VGOG01 > CAYMKL01. The sequence goes on from CAZGKH010000168.1 coordinate 260, forward strand.
CCCTGGCGGACGCCACCTGAAAAGTCAAGGTCTGTTTTGTGAAAGAGCATTAGCTTCACGGAGCGTTTCCATTCACTGGCCAGCCCCGCCTCCGCCACCAGATGAGAGCCCCGCCGAGGGGGATTAGGCAAAGGAGCAAGGGAGCAGGGGAGCAAGGGAGCGGTGTCCTGAGAGGCTCGACTGAGCTCGCCGAAGTCCTGTCGAAGGGCAGGGGGACGGGGGGGCTGGTAGCACTAGCTGTTGGGGAGGGGGTGAGCGTGGATGTAGGAGAAGGTGTGTTCGTTGCTGTCGGCGTCGGCGTGTTCGTTGCTGTCGGCGTGGGAGTGGGTGGCGGCGTCGGGGTAGCAGTAGGCGTCGGGGTGGGCGATGGCGTATTGGTGGGCAGTGGCATCGGTGTAGCTGTGGGCACAGGTGTGGGTGAAGGCGTCTCGGTAGGTGGTGGGGTAGGCGTAGCGGTGGGAGACGGTGTGGCGGTGCTGGTTGGCGTGGCCGTCGGCGTTGAAGTGGGCTGAAGGAGGCCGCGGGCCGTGGGTGGGCCCTCCTCGATCAAAAGGAGGGGGCTGCCGCCGATGAAACAACTGATGGGATCGCTGCAGAGCGCACCAGGCAGAATCAGGACGTACTGGCCATCGTCCGGAGTCAGCGTCCAACTCTGCCCTTCTTGGTCCACCACAATAGCCTGCGGGGCTATGGCCTGCACAGCTATCGTGGTGGTTACAGATGAGCGATTCCAGAGCACAGTGGTCGTCCTATCTCCTCGATCTATAGTGACTTGATCAACATCCCCTCGTCGGGCCAGGGTGGCATTGCGGTACCCCGCGAAATAGGTTGTTACCACCTGGTAGGCGTGAAAAGCTGGGCGGAGGCTGCCATCGCCCCGGACGAGGCCGTAGGGCTCAGGGTTGGCGTGAACGTCGCCAGGCTTGTCAATCATCTTGTAGACGGCGATGCGCTCGACCCCCGCCGCCAGGCCCAAGGCGAAAGCCTGGATGATGTACGATGCCTGCTCGTCCAGACTGATCACGAAGCGGGGATTATGCACCGGACGGGCTGGGTCGTGCGAAGGCGCAGCGTTGGTCTCGTTGATCCAGATAGGCTTGTCCAGGCCGTGCTCCCGCATCGCCTGGCGGAAAAAGCTGGTGATCTCGTAGAGCGTCTGGGGCTTGAAGTAGATGTGTAGGGTGACGACGTCGAAATAGTGATTGTGCTGCGGAGCCGTGGGGTCCTGAGCGACGACGTCCAGAAACCGTTCGAAGTACTGCCTGCGGCCATAGACCCAATCCCACCAATAGGTCAGCCCCGTCAGGTGGATGACGCAGTTGGGGTTGGCCTCTTTGGCTGCCAGATACGCTACCTTGAGCAATTGGTAGTAGTCCTCGACCGAACCGGCCCAGGTGTGCCCGACGTGCTCGTTGTCCCAAACGTCGGGCTCGTTCCAGATGATCCAGTGATCAATGCGGCCGGCGTAGTGGCTCACTACGCGCCTGACGAAGGCTGCCCACAGGTTGTTGGGATCGTCGTGGGGCAGGTAGAGCCCGCGGGGCACGCCGCGTAGAGGCTCGTCATCGGTGGCCCAGGGGGGAGTGTTATTGAGCAGGCCCACCACTTCCCGGCCCTGGGCTCGCTCTCTGTCCAGGATCTCGTCAGGGAAGTATTGCCCATTCCAGTCGTCTGGCCCGTTGGGTTGCAGTTGATACCACCAGAAGAGTATCCGCTCCCAGCCCACGCCGGCCAAAGTGGCTTGATCGGGGGCATCATAAGCCTCCACTGCCCCGAAGCGAGGGTCGGGTGGCGACGCGGCGAAGGCTGGCGTGCCAATCCAGATGTGTGGGATCAGTAATCCAAGGCAGACGAGAGCTGGGAGTGCTTTCTTCAAAGTTTGTTCTCCTTATCTATGACATTATATCCCAACCAGCCGCTTTTGTCCAGCCAACACGCTGGCTCAAAACAAAAGAAGACCTGACAGGTTTTCGAAACCTGTCAGGTCTAGGGATATTTGATCCACACGCGCTAACTCCTGCGCCTCTTGGCCGGCGCAACCGTGAGGGCGGCGAGCGAAGCCAGCGCCCCCAGCCCCAGCCATGGCGCCTGTCCTGAGCATAGTCGAAGGGTCAAATAGGTCAAACCTGTTGACTGGGACAACCTACAACTCTCCAGCCTCGAAGCGCCGCAGAAACTCTGCCGGCGGCAATACCTCATAAGCGTCGGTGGAAAACTCCTGCAAGAAGTGACGATTGTCCGAGACCAAATACTTCGCCCCCACCCACTCGACGAAGGCACCGATGAGGGCATCGGCCTTGGTCGGAAGTCCCAGGTCAACGTACTTCTCCACAAGTTTGGCGGGGACCGGCTCATATACTGTGCGGAAACGTTCAGATTGATGGATAGTGGCGAAGAGAGGAAGGAGAACTCCCGCTTGGCCCGCATCATCGTATAGCTCTCCGGAGACTTTGACGGGAATCTGTTTGGTGGACATCTCAAAATCACCTCCTGGTCGCTTTCATAAATAGATCTTCGTAACTAGCCAACCTGAACCCTGACCAAGTATACCATACTCCACACCCTACGTCAACACGACTGCTCAACGCGCTGACCCTCAAACCAAAAGGTTCTGGTGAACCATCCGCCAGAACCTTCTGCCTTGCGATCTATTCGGGGATTTCTAGCCCCTGCGCCTCCTGACCGGTACAGTCGTCAGGGCAGCGCGGAAAGCACACGCCATCGGCCCCAGCCAGGAGGCCAACATCTCCAGCCTGCTCACCAGCACAATCACCTCCGTCGCCGCGCCCCCAGCACCAGCGCCCCCCGACCGCACCCAGCGCCATCAGCCCCAGCGGCAGAACGAAGTCCCCCCCGCCGCGCTCGCCGTGAAACGCTGCAGGGTGATGGCTGAGCATCCCTCTCCAGCCACCAAGATTGTAGCACAAGAGGCGAAAAGGGCAAGAAGTAGAAGGTGCTCCTTACGCCGCAATCAAGGTTCCATGCTCTTGCTCACTATGGGCAGGTAGATGGCGTGCACCGGTGATTCCGGCACAGTGGCCGACACCGGCCCGTGGAGCGTGGCGACCCCATAGACGTCCACGTCTTCGAGCCAGTAGTAGTAGGTCGGGCCGGGGACGACCATCTCATCCAAGAAGGTGTAGGTGGCGCCCACCAGGCCGCCGAGATTCTGGCTGGGGATGAGTGCGTCGTTGAGTCGGATGCGCTCGCTGTCGGGGGCGTCGGCGCGGTAGAGGTGGAAGCCCAGCAGGTTGATCTCGGTGGCTGTCTCCCAGTCGAGCACGACCAGACCATCCTCGGCGGTCGCGGTGAAGCTGGCCACGATAACAGAGGTGTAGGCTGGCGTGGGCGTCAGGCACAGAAGCAGTGCGAGTAGCAGAAGGAGTAGCCTGTTGCGTATTGTGGTGTTGCGGGGTAGTGTGCCCTGCATGGGATGCATCATGAAGGTTCCCTGGAATGAGAGGCCTGCGAAATCACGCCCTTCGCCTCCAGTCCGGTCAGAAAGGCCAGCGCATCGGCTTCGGCTTGGCTCGGCTCCACGTCGTACTCGGTACAGATGGCAGTGACGATGTCTTGCACGGTGCGGGTGCCGTCGGCCAGGGCCCAGATACGGGCGCCGACCTCGTTCAACACTCTGACTTGCCCTTGCTCTGGCAGGACCAACACTGCCTCGCCCTCGACGATGCTTCCAACCACGGCTGGATTGGGCACGGGATAGCTATCCAGTGAAACCATCGCTGAATCCTCTCACATTGATCAGCAGCCTGGTCAGCCAGCGGAATGGAGTGGCTGCCAAGCTTGCCAATCCCTGGGACCAGTGCCCGCTCTGCCCTCCCAACAATCTTCGCTTGATGATCCGGCCAGCGGCGAAGAGCTTCACCTCGCACCAGCCAAGGAGGCCCAGCAGTCGGCTGACCATCGGCCATCGGCCTTCGTCCAGCTCGATCCTCTTCCCACTCTTCTCCACTCCCACCACGCGACCAAGGACATCTTGAGGCACAACAGGCAGGTCCGCATGGCTGGCGTTGTCCCCCTTTGTTCGGACCCCGTGGACATCGGCGGCCACTAGCCGGTGGACCAGGAAACTTCCTCCCTGCTCGACGAGGATCAGATCGCCGCGACGCAGGTCTTCGAGTTTGACGTGGCGAACCAGCACCACGTCCCCCGGCTCGATCAAAGGGGTCATGCTGCTGCCCGAAACGCGAAGGCGGATCAGGCCGCCCTTGGCCAACTCTTCTCGCTCTAATTTCATCGCTATTTGCTGTCGAGTTACTGCAACTTGGTTACCGTTCACTGATCACTGAATACTGGATATGATCGGCAGATAGATCTTCCACGGCAGGAGCCGCAAGCGCATGGCCGGGTCGCCGAACAGGGTGTAAATCTGAGCCAGATGAGAGCCGGCAGTCTGCATACGCTCCCGTCCTCGCTGAGTCAGTGGCCCCAACAGAGTCACACCTTCCTGAAAGAGGGCACGGTATATCTCCCGCGCCATCACCTCCTCATCGGGCACCAGGCCCAGACCGGCCGTGGCAAATGCGGCCACTGCTCCCCGTTCCGGTGTGACCATCAGTACCTCAGCCAATGCTCGAGGGTCGGCCAGGCCAGCGTAGGATGGAGGCATCATCCAGTAGCCGTCCAAACAGTCCAGGGAGATGACCAGGGGCAACTTGTCGCTGGGTGGGAAGGTGGCGACGTGCTCATTGAGGAGCAACTGCTCGTGGGCCCAGCGGTTGACCGAGGCGTGTCCGGCGTAGGTCACCATCGCCACCCCAGCCCCCCACGTCTGGGTAAGCGCCAGAGTGGCCGAGGGGCAGGGCTGGGGCGGGGAGACAGGAGGGCCACAGTAGTCGGTGAGGTAAACCCGTGTCACTGGGATAGTCGAGGGCACAAAGTCGCTCACTAACTGCTCCACCACGTACTGGAAGTCCCCTGCCCTGTCGGGGATGTTGTCGGCAACGTGAAGGATGGGAAGGGGCTGCGGTCGGGAGACCTTGCCCAAC
>CAZGKH010000168.1:5362-6939 GCA_964525665.1 uncultured Anaerolineae bacterium
GGGGCTGCGGTCGGGAGACCTTGCCCAACTCCTGCTCATAGGCCAGGAGCTTGGCCACCACTGCCTCCACCTCGGCTGGGGAGTTGGCGGGAATACGCCCCAGGTACAGGTCGGGGAAGGCGTCGCCGTCCCGGTCGGCGTAGAGCACGTCTAAGGGCACCTCCCCCTGCCAGGGGTCGGCGAAGGCCAGATAGGGAGGGATGTGGACGGGGGCGGGCTCACCGTAGCGATCTGGGTTGTAGCCCTTGAAGTTGAAATGGCCATCTCCTACCAGGAGGACGTAGGTGGGCGGAGGCGAGGGCCAGTGGTCGTGGGCATAGGCCAGGAAGGCGCGGATGGCTTCAGGGTGGAAGATGCCCCCGTTGAAGAGAGGGTAAAGGTCCTCCACAGCCACCGCCCTGACCCGCAGCCCCTGGGCGGCTCGCCAGGCCAGGAGCGGCTCTGTGGCGGTGAGGAAAGCGCGGGGGGCGATCAGGATGTAATCAGCCCCGGTATCGGGATGCAAAAGGTCTAACGCCGGGTGATAAAGAGTGGGGGTGATCTCTCGCACTGCTGCTTCTGCCACGGCCAGGTAGGCGGTGCCCGTCGGGACCGTGTCCTGGAAGGTCAAGCCCACCGGCGGCTCGGTGAGAACGGTCGGGCTCAGGAGGCGGGTCGGAGCCAGGGGATCGGTCACGTCGTAGAGGAGGGGGGCGGCGGTGAAGCCGGTGAGGGTGTAGGCTGCAGTTGCGGAGAGAGATGCGGTCAAGAAGAGGGCATCATCCTCAGCCACCGTGCGGCGGCGATATTCGATCTCGATCCAGTTGAGGCAGATGTCCTGAACTCCGCTCTCCGTGAGCACGGTCACGGCCAATGTATTCGCTCCCTCCTGGATGAGGGTTGAAGTCATGGGCAGTGTAGCCACCTTCCCCACCATCCCTGTCCAGGTTGTATCTCCCACTGCTCTGCCGTTGAGGCTGAAGCGGAGATGATGATCGGTGTAACTGCGGCCCGCCAGTTCCACCGTCAGGGTAGCGGTGTAGGTCTCCGGGGCCGGAGCGGTGAGGGTGAGGGAATAAGTGCGGGTCATAGGGGAAGAGGCAGTGAGGCGATCCCAGAACCAGGTAGCCTCCGTTCCCGGAGCGGTAGACCAGCGAGCCCAGTACTGGAGGTTCTCCTCGGCGTGAACGGTGGCAGTGTACCAGGAGGCAGGGATGGCCTCGCCGTCGGGTGTCACGGCCCGGCTTGCCATACGGCGTCCGACGGTGCTTTCGTCCACCATCAGCCAGTAGACGTTCTCATCAGTGTACTTCTCGTCCTGGACAGACCCCCGGAACCTCTCGCCGTAGAAGAGCAGGGCATCGCCTGGGTCGAGGGCGCCGTCTTCGGCGCCCACTTCCTGAAGGGCCACTTCCTGGCCGCGCCAGAGGAGATGAAGAGCGGAGGGTGGGGTGGTGGTGACGGGGACGCCGGCAGCGACCAGGCTTTCGTAGGGCAACTGGTAGAGACCATCGGCCAGGACGCCGATGCGCCAGGTGGGGTCAGGGAGGGTGTAGACGGTTGAGGCCTGAAGGGATGGGAGGCCAGCAAGGGATGCC
>CAZGKH010000168.1:7039-8201 GCA_964525665.1 uncultured Anaerolineae bacterium
CTCGCACATCCTCCCCTGCCCTGTACTTGTCACCCTTGGTCCTTTGGCCCAAGGACAAAGGGTACAGGACAAGTGCAACTGGCGGCGGGGGGAAAAAGTCGGGATCAACCCACGGCTCCAACAACTCCAGCGGGCTCACGAACTCCCCATAGCCGCCAACAGGCTTGGGTACAGACGTCGGTGTGGCGGTTGGCGTGGGCGTGTTGGTTGGTGTGGCGGTCGGCGTGGGTGTGGCCGTGGGAGTTGGCGTCGGGCACTCGGTCCGCATCACTTTCTGTCCCGTCTGGTAGTTGGTGGCCCAGGCATAGAGATAGCCGTTGAAAGGGATGAGCTCGGCGGCGAAGGTGTCGGCGTCGCCGAAGCCATCGCTGTTGACCTGTGTCCAGGTTGTCCCGTCGGCCGTGCGCCACACCTGGGCCCCGTCGGTCTGATTCAGCGTGGCCAGGTACAGTGCCCCGTTGTAGACGGCGCCGGCGTCCACGATCACGCGGCCATTGTTGGGGGTACCGAAGCCATCGTCGTTGACCTGAACCCAGTCGCCAGCGTCGCCGCTGCTGCTGCGCCACACCTCGGTGCCGTTGCCGCCATCGAAGCCGATGTACATGGAGCCATCGAACGGGCCTATGATGCCCAGCCGGTGGTTGGCGGTGGCCTCGAAGACCTTCTCCCACTGCCAGCGGCTCGGCTCGGATGGGTCTGTGGTTCCATCGCTGCGCCAGACGGCGCCAGGGCAGGCACCGTTGCTGTAGCACTCCGTGCCGACGTAGAGGTAGTCGCCCATGATGCCGGTGGACCACACCTTGCCGTATCTGGCGTCGCCGAAGCCGTCGTGGTTTTTCTGCACCCAGGTCGTCCCATCGGTGGTGCACCACACCTGGGCGCCCACGTTCCAGTTCATCGTCCCGCCGCACAGCCAGGGGATGCCGTCGGCGGTGAAGACGGTCATGTCCTTGAAGTTCTCGTTGTAGCGGGCGCTGGCAATGCCGAAGCCGTCGTCGTTGACCTGAGTCCAGTCGCCGGCGTCGCCGCTGCTGCTGCGCCACACTTCGGCGCCGTCGTAGAGACCTCGCTGGGCGGTGGAAGCGTAGAGGTAGCCGTCGAACCCCTCCAGGCTGTCAATGTGGTCGTTGTTGTTCACGTCGCCGAAGGCGTCGTCCACCAC
>CAZGKH010000169.1:0-8148 GCA_964525665.1 uncultured Anaerolineae bacterium
GTCATGAGGACGATGAGGGGCCGGGAGACGGTGAGACGGGGCATGGTGGGCGAGGGCGAGACGAAGGGACTGAAGAGCATCAGCGAGCCGAGGACGAAGGAGATGGCCCCTCCCACGCTGAGCATGAAGCCAGCTACCTTGATGTCCACAATGAAAAGAATCACCGCCAGGACGATGAGGGCCACCCCACCCCAGTTCACGGGCAGGCTGCCGAAGGCTACGAAAGCCATGATCAGGCAGATGGCCCCCGTCACCCCAGGCAGGATGGCTCCAGGGTGATAGAACTCGGCCGTCAGGGCCAGGGTGCCGATGGAAAGCAGCAGATAGGCTATGTTGGGATCAACGATGACGTGCAGGAGTCTCTCGGCAAAGTTCATGCCAATGGTGCGGACCGGAGCTCCCCGCGTCTTCAGGGTCACGGGGCCGGCGGCCGTGATCACCTCCCTGCCATCGCTCTTGTCCAACAGATCCATCACGTCGTCGGCGACGAGGTCCACCACTTGCAGCTCCACCGCCTCCCTCGCGATGATGGAGACGCTCTCCCGCACCGCCTCCTCTGCCCACTCGGCGTTCCGTCCTCGCTTCTCGGCGATGGCTCTGATGTAGGCAGCGGCATCGTTGGTTACTTTCTCACCCACCGTGCCGGTTATCGCCCCGGTGATGTCCACGGGGTGGGCGGCCCCGATGTTAGTGCCGGGGGCCATGGCCGCGACGTGGGCAGCCAGGGTGATGAAAACCCCAGCCGAGCCTGCCCTGGCCCCCGCGGGGGCGACGTAGACCACGGTGGGTACGGAGGAGTTCAACATCCTCTGCACGATGACGCGCATGGGGACGTCCGATCCGCCGGGCGTATCCAGTTGGATGACCAGGCATTGGGCTCCGTCACTTTGGGCCACGTCCAGTCCTCGCTCGACGTATTGAGCGGTGAACGGATCTATGACCCCCTTCACCGTGATGAGGTCAACGTGTTCCCCAGGCTGAGCCAGGGCAGGGAGGTTGCCAAGAAGGAGGAGGGCTGTCACTAAGCTCAGTTCCAGTAAAGCCAAACGTTTTAGCATTTTGCCTCCTAAGCATAAATGAGCCATAGCAGGTTAATCGCATCTCTCCCTTGCCTGGGCATTTACCAGTCGACTTCATACTCTGGCCCTGATTCGAACAGGGTCAATTGCTGTGGCCCCTCAGGATCGTTGGGATCGAAGGTGCGCGGGATTAGTCCTTCAGTTGTAAGGCCACCCAGGCGGTTGATGCTTTCCAAGATCGTGGGAACACAGTACTCGGCGGTGGTTTCGCGGATCTGGTGACCGTTGAAGCGCAGTATTGACCAGCCCAGGCTGGTCAAATCGTTATCCCGCTGATTGTCCAGAGGAATGCGTGCTGGATCAGCGTGCCAGGTATCGCCATCGGTTTCCAAATTCATCTTACCTTGCTCGCAGAAGATGGCAAAGTCTAAAGCATACCATTGGTTCTTGGGTTTGATGAAGTATTGTCTTTCTGCTCCGATTTGAAGCCGCTTCAACGCGACCCACAGCCGGTCCTCCAATGGGCTGTCATCATACAGATCGTTGATCTCAACCGCGTTCACGAACTTGTGCCAGGTAGTTGGAATGAATACAATGCGCCGCCACCGCAGGCTGAGAATGGGCTTGGGCAGCCGCTGTAGGGTTGACAGAATCAGTTGGTAGTAGCGTCGTTTTCCCTTCTCATCGTGCGGCTCGTTGGGAAAGAGCTGCCAGCGAGAGACCTGGCGAATGTCGAGGACGCGGGCGTAGTAGTTCACAGCATAAGCCTCGTCGCCGAAGACTTTGGTCTGGTAAAAGGCCAACCACCGCGGCGGCCAGCGCGCTTTGAGCCATCTCTCCACACTGCGAACAGGGATGCGGTACCAGTGCTGGTCACGCGTAATGGCGAAATCAAGCAAGTTGTTCATGATGGCGACCAAAACTTCGCCCCGCGATTCCGTAGTGCCCTCCATGAGCTTTCCTTTGGCACCCGTCCTGGGCGTGGTCTTGGCGGCCAGTGGGAACGCCTGCCCATGACTCTCCTTGACAATTCTCACTGCTTGTGGTAAGATATGGTTGAGCGGGAGGCCGCACGCGCTCCTATCCTTAACCGGACGGTATGCTCGACGGCTGTAGGCGGCACATCGAGAGCCGCTCTCCCGTGCTCTTATCGGCCGATGATCTGTTTCAGCAGGTCATCGGCCTTTAGTATTGTGTTGGCTTCGGCCTTTCCATGATACACAGCCAGGGCCTTTTTGTGCGCGGCTGATTTCTTCCCTACGTGCCCGAAGGCAATGTTCTCGGCGTCGAAATCAGGATCGTCTCGCCATAGTAAGGGGAGCAATGTGCTCTTGATGTCGTCCTCGTGGCTCGTGTATTCTTTGTCAATAGTGATCTTTTCCCCTGGTGGCAACTCGCGGATCAAGTAGTACAGTGCCACAGCGAACAGTTGCAGGATAACCCACTTGCGTCGCCTGCCTTTGCGACGCTGAACCAGAACATTGATGGCTTCCCGCTTCTCCCTGGCGGGGATGCAAATTGTGTAGGCCTGGTCGTTACTTAGCGCCAGGGCTGTATCGCCAGAGCGTTCGATCTTGTTGCTTTGATCTACTTGATAAGGCAAAGGTTCTGTCTCTTTGTTGGTCACGCAGTCGCTTGTAGTGTAGTCAGAACTCTTGTTCTATGATATTGACTGCTCACTGGTTACTGATCACTGGTCGGCCAGGGCCGCGCCAAAGACCTGTTCCACCTTATCGGCCAGGATGAACGTCATCACCTCTTTCACATCATCTGGCACGTCGTCCAGGTCCGGCTCGTTGCGTTGGGGTAGGATCACTGTCTTCAGGCCAACGCGGTGGGCGGCGAGTATCTTCTCTTTGATGCCCCCCACCGGCAGCACCTGTCCCCGCAAGGTGATTTCGCCAGTCATGCCCACTTTGGATCGCACCGTCTTGTCCAGGAGCAGGGAGGCGAGGGCTGTGGCCATGGTCACCCCGGCCGATGGGCCATCCTTGGGGATGGAACCGGCGGGCACGTGGAGGTGAATGTCGTTCTGCTCGAAGAAGTCGCCATCAATCCCCAGTTCCTCGGCCTTGGAGCGCACGTAGCTGAGGGCTGCCTGGGCTGATTCCTTCATCACATCGCCAAGTTGCCCGGTGAGGGTGAAGCCCTTACCGCCCGGCATCTTGGTGGCCTCAATGAACAGGATGTCGCCGCCAGTAGGCGTCCAGGCCAACCCCGTGGCCACACCCGGGATTTCCGTACGCTCCGCCACCTCGAAGAAGTACTTGGGCTTGCCCAGAAATTCAGTTACCTTTTCCTCGGTGATCAGCGTTCTTTCGCTGATTCGCTGATTCGCTGACTCGCTGGCTTCGGAAGTGGAAACGGCCTCGGCCACCTTGGTCGCCACCTTTCGGCAGATGCTGCCTACCTCCCGCTCCAGGTTGCGCACTCCTGCCTCGCGGGTGTAATCGCGGATGACTTTGCGGATGCCCCCCTTGTCGAACTCGATCTCTTCAGGAAACAGGCTGTTCTCCCTGATCTGCCGCGGGATCAGGTATTGCTGAGCGATCTTGATCTTCTCCTCCTCGGTGTAGCCAGAGAGTCTGAGGATCTCCATACGGTCGCGCAGGGGGGGAGGGATAGTGTCCAGGATGTTGCCTGTGGTGATGAACATCACCTGGGATAGATCGAACGGCACGTCCAGGTAGTGGTCGCGGAAGTCGCGGTTCTGTTCCGGATCGAGCACCTCCAACAGAGCCGAGGAGGGATCGCCGCGCCAATCTTGGCCCACTTTGTCAATCTCGTCCAGCATGAAGACGGGGTTTCTGGACTCTACTCTCCGCAGGGCCTGGATGATGCGGCCTGGGAGGGCGCCGATGTAGGTGCGCCGGTGGCCTCGGATCTCGGCCTCGTCGCGCACACCGCCCAGCGATTGGCGCACGAACTTGCGGCCCAGAGCGCGGGCAATGGACCGCCCCAGCGAGGTCTTGCCAGTGCCCGGCGGCCCGATGAAGCACAGGATCACCCCTTCGCGCTCGCTGCGGATGTAGTCCGTTGTCTCTTCCTCTTCTTCTTCATCCTCCTCCTCGTTTTTTCGCTCCAGGCGCAGCTTGCGTACCGCCAGATATTCCAGAATGCGCTCTTTGATGTCATCCAGGTCGTAGTGGTCTTCATCCAGCACCTGGCGGGCGCGGGCGATGTCCAGATTGTCCTCGGTGCTCTTGCTCCAGGGGAGATTGACCAGCCAATCAAGATAGGTGCGGATCACCGAATATTCCGCCGCTGCGGTGGGCAACTTAGACAGGCGGTCCAACTCGCGCTTGGCTTCTTTCTCCGCTTCCTCAGGCATGCCGGCCTCTTCGATCTTTTGGCGGAGTTCTTCGACCTCCATGGTCTGCTCGTCTTCCTCGCCCAACTCCTTTTTGATGGCCTTCAGTTGCTCCCGCAAGAAGTACTCTCTTTGCACCTTGGTCATCTCAGTCTGAGCCTCGGTCTGGATCTTCTTGCCCAGCTCCAGCACTTCCAACTCCTGGTTGAGGGTGATCATGATCCTGCGGAGTTTTTCCTTGACCTCGTCAATCTCCAGAATCTCCTGGGCCATGCCAAGATCCATGCGCATGTAGGTGGCGACGGCATAAGCTAACTGGCGCGGATCATCAACGTTCAGGGCCAACATGACCAACTCATCGGGTATGTGGGGCACCAGGGCGACCAGGCGGTTGAAGAGCTCGACAATATTGCGCATCAGAGCCTCTACTTCCACCGTTTTTTCAACCGTATCGGGAGCGACCTCCACCTTGGCTTTCAGGTAAGGCTCCGATTGGGTGAACTCGCGTATCTTGATCCGCTCCAATCCCTGCACCAGGAGGATGATGGTACCCTCAGGAGCCTTGCGCAGGCGATGGACGAGAGCCACCGTGCCCACCTTGTAGACGTCATCAGAGCCGGGGTCGTCTTGCTCTGGATCCTTGGCTGCCACCAAGCCGATAAGACGCTTACCCAAGACGGCATCATCTATCAAGCGGATGGAACGTGGCCGTCCCACCGTCAAAGGCAGAGCGGTCAAGGGATAGACGACCACACCGCGCAGAGGCAGGATAGCCAGTTCGTCGGGAATGTCCGCCAGGCTCTCATCCGTGTTTTTCTTGCTACCGATCCCTTCGTTTTCCTGTGGCGAGGGCACGAGGACTGTCTTTGGGACCAAATCGGTCGGGGAATCAGTTTCCTTTTCTTCGCTTGCAGGTTGCGTTTGCTTTTTCGACGAAGGCATAGAAGCCCTCCTCCGTATAGATTTCCAAAGATTCTTTAGATTCACAAGGGAACCCTTCTGAGAACTCACTCCGCCCCACGGGTTTCAACCACATGGACCTTTTGGGCCTGGGCTTTGGGCAAGACCACTTTCAGGAAGCCATCCTCGTAAGTAGCTTCGATCTCATCTTCAACGATGGCCCACGGAAGATAGACTTCGGTCTTGAACTCGCCGTAGCGGATCTCCATCTGTTGATAGCTCAGGGTTAAACCCGTGGCCTCAGTCAGTGGATCATGCCTCATCCCGGTGATGGTCAAGTTGCGGTTTGATAGGGATATGGTGAAGTGACCTTTTTCCATACCCGCTATCTCCACTTTGACTACCACGTGGTTGTCAGTATCGTAGACGTCGGTGGGGGGGCACCAGGTTCTGGTGCGGCGTAGGGGGAGCCAACGTCCCGAAGGCCCTACTTCATCAAAGAGGCGATCCATCTCCGCCTCAATTCGCTCAATGTCATCTAACAGAAGGCTGTTTCGTTTCATCACTGCCCCCTCAGCAGCAAAGTGGTACTGTCAAGTCTTGCTCATAATTGTACCATACTTGTTCAATAATCTCAAGAAAGAGCCATTTACGGGGCAGGCGCTTACCGCCGCTTTTCTCAAATCAGTCTGGAGGGAACAGTTTGGAAAGCCTGCTGCCAGTCGTTCTCGTAGTCCCAGCTTCCTGGCGAATAGACAATGAAAGACCTGATCTACATAAGACGATGTCCAAAGTATGCCAGTGGGTGGGATCCCCAGCAACATGATTAACGTAAAAAAGCTTAAAAGCATGCCTCCAGAGCCTTCTTTCTACATAAGAGAGCTTAGAAGATCTCCACTGAATAATGGTGAAAAACCATGTTTACGTAACTAAACTTAAGAAATAGCTTGAATTAGATAGATATAGTGAATAAAAGATTGAAACTCTTTGTCAGAGATTGCGAATCAGCCTTGTTATAGTCTGATAGGCCAGGGACTGAGCGGGCTTTTCGCAGTTACACTACATGCCCCCATTTCTATTCGCTGGGCCATTTGCGCAATCTCACTACCCATGATATAATTGCCGTGGTCAATGATGTGAGGGGGCCGACATGGACACTATGATTGACGCCAGTCAAATGGACCCAGCTTTCCCCAACCAGATCGCTGTCGAGCCCGGTGGCGAGCACATCCGACGATGCTTCTCCTGTGGCACCTGCACCGCCTCGTGCCCCGTCCGCGAAGTCACGGAGCGCTACAACCCGCGCCGGATCATCCGCATGGCCGTGCTGGGGCTCAGAGAACAGGTGCTTTCCAGCGATTTCATCTGGCTTTGTTCGACTTGCTATTCCTGCTACGAACGCTGTCCCCAGGACGTGCGCATCACCGAGCTAATGCACGCCATCAAGAACGTCGCCGTGCGAGAAGGGTACGTCCATCCCTCGTTTCGCGCGCAGGTTGACCTACTGCGCCTGCACGGTCGCCTGTACGACATCACCGAGTTTGAGAACGAGAAACGAACGGAACAGGGGCTGCCAGCTATCGTTGAGCGAGCTGAGGACTTCGGCGAGGTCTTCGCTGCCACTGGCCTGGACGAGCTGGTCCAGCCAGAAGGGGAGGGGGCGGACTAGGGATGAGATACGCGCTCTATCTGGGATGCACAGCCCCGGTGCGGGCCATGAACTATGAGTTGGCCGCCCGCAACACGGCGACCCGACTGGGGATCGAGCTGGTAGACATCAACGACTTCGGCTGCTGCGGCTTCCCGCTCAAATCGGTGCACCACGAGACCGCGTTGCTCCTGTCGGCGCGCAACCTGGCCCTGGCCGAGGAGCAGGGGCTGGACATCTGCGCCCTGTGCAGTTCGTGCACCGGCACCCTGGCCGAGGCCAACCACGCTCTGCAAGGTGACGATGAACTGCGGGAGTGCGTCAACCAGGAGCTAGAAGCCGCTATTGGCCGAAGGTACAATGGCACCATCAGGGTGCGACACTTCGCCCGCGTCTTGTACGAGGAGATTGGCCTGGAGCGCATCCAGGAGGCAGTAACCGTTGACCTCTCTGACTTGCAGTTGGCGGCGCACTACGGCTGCCACTACCTCAAGCCGACGGATGTCCACGACGGATTCGATGATCCAGAGAACCCGCACAGTTTGGACCGCTTGATCGAGGCCCTGGGCGCCAGCTCGATCTACTACGAGGGCCGCGAGCAGTGCTGCGGCGGCGGCATTCTGGGCGCGGACGAGAAGACGGCCCTGGCCTTGCCTCACCTCAAACTGGAGCGGGCCGTGGCCGCAGGCGCTGACGCCCTGGTAATCATCTGTCCCTTCTGCGACATCATGTACGAACTCCAGCAGCGCCGCATCGAGAAGCTGTACGAGACCCGATACAACCTGCCAGTAGTGTTCTATCCCCAGCTTCTGGGGCTGGCGATGGGGTTATCCGCCGACGAGGTGGGGCTGCGGTTGAACCGGGTGAAATCCAGGAAATTGATGGAGATGGCGAGGTAGAGGTTGGAGGTTGGAAGCTAGAGGTTGGAGGAGTGATGAGTACAGTTGCTGTGACGTATCAGGATATTTGCCAGCAAATTGAAGAGCTGCCCCAGGCAAGCCTGGTTGAGCTGGCGAAGTACATCGAGTTCTTGCGTTTCAAGGTGGGCGAGTCAGCCACAGGGACGGAGGCCGAGAAGCCCTTGCGTATTATTAAACTGGGGGGATTGCTGGAAGGCTACGATTTCTCCCCAGAATTCATTGCCGAGGCGCGCCGGGAAATGTGGGGCAACTTCCCCAGGGAGGTTTAGTTAGGAGGAGTGATGAGTACAGTTGCCGTGACATATCAGGATATCTGCCAGCAGATTGCAGATCTGCCCCAGGCAAGTTTGG
>CAZGKH010000170.1:0-2864 GCA_964525665.1 uncultured Anaerolineae bacterium
CCCGGACTATCCATAGCTACCGCCCTTCTCGCTTTCGCCGTCGTCCCGGTGGGCACGCCCATCCACCTGTTCAACCGCGAGATCCCCCTCCAACTCGCCGATGTTAACGTCGGGGTTCTCTATCTCATGGCGGTGGCTGGTCTGGCGACCTACGGCGTGGTCCTAGGCGGATGGTCATCCAACAACAAGTATTCCCTGATGGGGGCGCTACGCACCGCGGCCAAGATGATCAGCTACGAGCTGCCCATGGGACTGGCTTTGATCAGCATCCTGCTGCTGGTGGGCGATCTGAGCCTGGTGAAGATCGTGGAGTACCAGGGTACTTTGCCCCTCATCGTGCTCCAGCCCGTGGCCTTTATCATCTATCTGATTTGCAGCTTCGCCGAGGCCGGCCGCACCCCCTTCGATCTGCCGGAGACGGAGAACGAGCTGGTGGCTGGCTACACCACCGAGTATGGCGGGATCAAATTCCCCCTCTTCTTCATGGCGGAGTACATCCACATGATCACTGCCAGCGCCATCATCACCACCCTCTTCCTGGGTGGTTGGCGCGGACCCTTTGCGGACCTGCACCCGCTCATTCCCCTATTCTGGTTCTTCGCCAAAACAGTCTTTATGATCTTCGTCTTCGTGTGGGTGCGGTCCAGCCTGCCCCGGGTGCGTTACGACAAGCTGATGAAGTTCTGTTGGAAGTTTCTGGCCCCGCTGGCACTGGTCAATTTGGCAGTGACCGCTATCGTCGTGGTCTTGCTCACCTGAAGTTGGAGATTGGATATTAGATATTGGGTACTGGGTATTGGAAATGGTAATTACTGAAGCTGTCAATGGTTTATATCAGATTCTCAGGGGCATGGCGGTAACCCTCAGATATTTGTTCATCAAGCCCATCACCGTCCAGTATCCCGAGGAGAAGGTTCGCCTCTACCCCCGCTTCCGCGGACGGCACGAGTTGCAGCGTCAGGAGGACGGCCTGGAGCTGTGCGTGGGATGCGGCCTCTGCGCGGTCTATTGCCCGGCCGCCTGCATTTATGTCGAGGCCGCTGAGAACACGCAGGAAGAACGCCACTCCGAGGGGGAGCGCTACGCCCAGGTCTACGAGATCAACCTCAGCCGCTGCATCTTCTGCGGCTACTGCGAGGAGGCCTGCCCCACCGGAGCCATCAAGCTTAGACACGAGTTCGCCCTGGCCGACTATCAGCGGGATGATCTCGTCTACGTCAAGGAACGACTGCTCACCCCGGCCACTCCTCACGTTATCGTGCAGAGACCTTTAGGGTTTTAGAAACCCTAAAGGTCTGGAAAGGACTGGAGGATCAAGCTCCATGGAAACGGTTCTGTTCATTGTTCTGGGAGCCATCGCTATCGTCGCCGCCCTGGGCGTGATCATCGCCAGGAAGCCCATCTACAGCGCGCTGTCCCTGCTGGTCAACTTCTGCAGCCTGGCGGGACTGTACCTTATGCTCAACGCCCAGTTTCTGGCCGCCGTCCAGGTCATCGCCTACGCTGGGGCGATTGTGGTGTTGTTTCTCTTTGCCACTATGTTGCTGGGTGGGGGCGATGAAATCTCAAATCTCAAATCCCAAATCCCAAAGAACTACTTGGCCATCGTATTGGCTGTTGTGCTATTCGTGGAAGTGGGCTACGTCGTCCTAAGTGGCACGCTGACCGGGACTCAAGGCGCTGATACCCCAGAGGCCATCGCCAGCGTAGGCAACGTCCAAGCCATCGCCAAGCTGCTTTTCACCGACTATCTCCTACCCTTCGAGCTGGCTGCGGTTCTGCTCCTAATCGGCATCGTCGGGGCAGTGGTTCTGGCGAAAAAGAAGTCCAATACCGAATACCCAATATCCAATACCCAGGACTGACATGATTACACCATCCTATTACCTAGCCCTAAGTGCCATAATCTTCGTCATCGGCGTCGTCGGCGTGCTGGTGCGGCGCAACGCTATCGTCATCCTGATGTGCATCGAGATGATGATGGGCGCCGCTGGTCTGGCCTTCATCACCTTCTCCCGCTACCTCAACTCACTGGATGGCCAGGTCGCCGTATTCCTGGTGATGGCTGTGGCCGCCGCAGAAGTGGCGGTCGGATTGGGCATCATCGTCTCCGTCTTCCGCCACAAAGAGACGACCGACGTGGACGAGATCAACTTGCTGAAGTGGTGATTGGAGGTTGGAGATTGGAAGCTGGAAGTTGGAGGTTGGAAGGTAGAGCTTCCCCCCAAAAAGTTGGGGGGACTGAGGGGGGCATTGATGTTGGATTTCGCCTGGTTGATTCTGCTATTCCCTTTGTTGGGAGTGCTGATCAACGGGTTCATCGGAAATAGGATAGGCAAGAAGTGGGTGAGCCGGGTCGCCTGCGCGGCTGTGGGGCTATCCTTCGTCGTGGGCGTCAGCGTGGTCTTCGCCCTACGGGGAGAGGAACACGGGCACACCGTTCCGCTTTTCTCGTGGATCACGGTGGGCGACTTCCAGATAGGGGCCGCGCTTCTGGTGGATCAACTCTCCACGCTGATGACTCTGGTGGTCACGGGGGTGGGATTCCTGATCCACGTTTACTCCATCGGCTACATGGCCGAGGATGAGCGCTACGCTCGCTTCTTCACCCTGCTCAACCTGTTCATCTTCTCCATGCTGATCCTGGTGCTGGCCGACAATTTCCTGTTGCTGTACGTGGGTTGGGAGCTAGTGGGACTGTGTTCGTACCTGCTCATTGGCTTCTGGTTCGAACGGCCAGCGGCGGCCGAGGCAGGCAAGAAAGCCTTCTTGGTCACGCGGGTGGGCGACTTCGGCTTCGCCCTGGGGGTGATGCTCATCTTCGCCACCTTCGGCACGTTGAGCTACGCCCAGGTGTTCGAGCA
>CAZGKH010000170.1:2964-8110 GCA_964525665.1 uncultured Anaerolineae bacterium
CACGTGCTGTTCGAGCTGGCGCCCCTTTCCATGACGGTCGTAGCCGTCATCGGCGCGCTCACCGCCTTCTTTGCGGCCACCATCGCCCTGGTGCAGAACGACATCAAGCGCGTGCTGGCCTACTCCACCATCAGCCAGTTGGGCTACATGTTCTTGGCCGTAGGGGTCGGAGCCTACGCCTCTGGCATCTTCCACCTCACCACCCACGCCTTCTTCAAGGCCCTGCTGTTTTTGAGCGCAGGCAGTGTGATGCACGGCCTGGCGGGCGAGCTGGACATGCGCAAGATGGGCGGCCTCAGGGACAAGATGCGAACCACCTACCGAACGTTTCTAGTGGGGTCGGCAGCCCTGGCGGGGTTCCCCCTGCTGTCGGGATTCTTCAGCAAAGACGAGATCCTGTGGTACGCCTTCAACAAGTCAATAATCCTGTGGCTGTTAGGCATCGTCACCGCCTTCCTGACCGCCTTCTATGCCTTCCGCGCCGTCTTCCTAACCTTCTGGGGACAGTCACGGGTGGACGATGCCGTGGCTCACCACATCCACGAATCGCCGCGCATCATGACCACTCCCCTGACCATCCTGGCTGTGCTGGCTCTGATCGGCGGGCTGATCGGCATACCACATCTATCGGCCATCGAGGGCTTTCTGGAGCCGGTCTTCGCCCACAGGGGTGAGCACGCTGCCGAAGTGAGCGGAATCCTGGAATGGGTGTTGATGGCTCTTTCAGGCATCATCGCTATCGTGGCCATCATTCTGGCTCAATACATGTACCTGGTGAACCCTGGCGCACCAGACCGCTGGAGCAAGCGTTACCCCTCCGTCTACAAGCTGCTCTCCAACAAGTACTACGTGGACGAAATCTACCTGGCGGGGATCGTCAATCCACTGCGAAACTTGGCTGGCTTCCTGAGCCAGACCTTCGACGCAGGGATCATTGACGGGGCAGTGAACGGCCTGGCCACCTTCTTCGGACGGACCAGCGAAGAGACGCGCAAGCTGCAAACGGGGTATGTGCGGAATTACAGCCTGGCCATCGTTCTGGGTGCGGTAATCGTGCTCGGTTACATCATACTGAAGTGATTCAGAGCCGTAGACATGAAGCTTCACAAAGATATCGAACGCATCCTGATCGGCGCAGAGACAGTTCAGCGCCGTGTCAATGAATTGGCAGCACAGATCAACGCCGATTACGCCGACGTGGATGAGTTGGTTCTGGTAGGCATCTTAAAAGGAGCCTTTATCTTTCTGGCTGACCTGACCCGGCAGTTGCACGTGCCCCACGCGGTTGATTTCATGGCCCTGAGCACCTATGGCATGGATGCCGAAACCAGCGGAGCGGTGCGCATCATCATGGACCTGCGCCAGCCCATCGCCGGCAGACACGTGCTCATCGTCGAGGACATCGTGGACACGGGGCTGACGCTGGATTACCTGCATCACACCCTGGCGTCCCGCCAACCGGCCTCGCTGCGCAGTTGCGCCCTGCTCAGCAAATCCGAACGACGCAGGGTCAAGGTAGACATCGCTTACCTGGGATTCGAGATTCCGGACGTGTGGGTGGTGGGCTATGGCCTGGACTACGCCGACCGCCACCGCACGTTGCCCTACATCGGCGTGCTGAAGCCTGAGATATATCGATGAGAAAGAGGAGTTTTCCCGTATGAATCAACTGGACTTCCCTATCCTCTCTCTGATAACCTTCCTGCCCTTAGCCGGGGCGCTGGTAATCCTGTTCATCCCCAGCGAAAAGGTGAGGACGATAAAGAACTGGGCCGTCGCCGTTGCCGCAGTTGATTTCGTCATCTCCCTGGCCCTGTATTTCTACTTTCAGTCCGACAGCGCCCAGATGCAGTTCGTGGAGCACGTTCCCTGGATCGAGAACCTGGGCATCAGCTATCATTTTGGCGTTGACGGCATCAGCCTCTTCCTGGTGTTGCTGACCACTCTCCTGAGCCCCATTGCAATTCTATCCTCCTGGACGGCCATAACCGACAAGGTGAAGGAGTACATGATCTTCATGCTTCTCCTGGAGATGAGCATGGTCGGGGTGTTCGTTTCCCTCGACCTGTTCTTGTTCTTCGTCTTCTGGGAGGCAACCCTGATCCCCATGTACTTCTTGATCGGGGGCTGGGGCGGCGCGCGCCGCGTATACGCCGCTGTCAAGTTCTTCCTCTACACCTTCGCGGGCAGCGCGCTGATGCTGATAGCCATCATGGTACTGTATTTCATGAACGCGCGGGCCACTGGCCAGCCGACTTTTGACCTGCTTCAACTACTGAAGTTCGACGTGCCAGTGGCCGCCCAGACCTGGCTGTTCCTGGCCTTCGCCCTGGGCTTCGCCATCAAAGTGCCCCTGTTCCCCTTCCACACTTGGTTGCCCGATGCCTACGTAGAGGCACCTGCGGCCGGCACTGTGATCCTGTCTGGCACCATGTCGAAGATGGGAGCCTATGGCTTCGCCCGCTTCTGCCTGCCCCTCTTTCCCCACGCCTCGGCGACCTTCGCGCCCTTGCTGTCCGTCCTGGCCATCATCGGCATCATCTACGGCGCACTGGTGGCCCTCAGCCAACGGGACGTCAAGGGCCTGGTGGCCTACTCCAGCGTCAGCCACCTGGGCTTCGTGGTGCTGGGCATCTTCACCCTGAACACCCAGGGGGTGTCGGGCGGCGTTCTGCAGATGGTCAACCACGGCCTCAGCACCGGAGCCCTGTTCCTGCTGGTGGGTATGCTCTACCAGCGGAGGCACACTCGCCTGATCGAGGACTTCGGGGGGCTGTGGAAGCAAGTGCCGCTGTTCGGCACCTTCCTGCTGATCGTCACCCTCTCCACCGTCGGGCTGCCCGGCCTAAACGGCTTCGTCGGCGAGTTCACCATTCTGGTCGGCACCTTCCGCGCCAGCGTGGTCTACGCCGTCTTCGCCGCCCTGGGCATCATCCTGGGGGCCTGGTACATGCTCACCATGTTCCGCCGGGTGATGCACGGCCCGCTGGACAAGCCGGCCAATCGAGAATTGGAGGACCTGACGACTCGTGAGATCGCCGTCCTGATGCCCATCGTCATCCTCATCTTCCTGATCGGCATTTTCCCCAACCTGTTCTTCGCCAAGATAGACGCTTCGGTAATGGCTCTGTTGGCACAGGTTGGCAGCATTGGGCCGTGAAACATGAGGATTTAGGACACAGATTTGCACAGATGAACACAGATGAAAAAGGAAAAATCTGCGAAAATCTGTGTTAATCTGTGTCCCATCCATTAAGGCGTGAAAGATGAACATTGAGATCCCCAGTCTGAATCTGGTAGCTCTGGCTCCACAGTTCGTGATCATCGTCGCGGCTCTTGTCGTCCTGCTGGCTGATCTCTTCAGGAGTGAGGAACAAAAAAACCTGCCGGCTTGGCTCAGCCTGGCAGGGGTAGTGATCTCCGCTGTGGTTCTGTTCGCGACCTGGGGCAATGAAGCCTCCAGCTTCCAGAACATAGCTGCCGCCGACGGCTACAGCAAGTTCCTTAATCTGGTCTTCTTAACGACGGCGGGTTTGTCAATCCTCATCTCCATTGAGTACGTAGCCCGGGAGGAGATGGCCTGCGGCGAATATTACGCCCTGCTCCTCCTGGCCACCGCCGGCATGATGCTGATGAGCGCCGCCACCGACCTGATCATCGTCTTTCTGGGACTGGAAATCCTCTCCATCCCCCTCTACGTGCTGACCGGCCTCAACCGCGCTCCGCAGGAGTCCGGCGAGGCCGCCCTCAAGTACTTCCTGCTGGGCGCTTTCGCCTCAGCCTTCTTCCTGTACGGCATCGCCTTGACCTACGGAGCCACCGGGGCGACCAACCTGGCCGGGATACAAGACCTGACAGGTTTGAGAGAAAACCTGTCAGGTCTGCCCTATCTCTACATCGCCCTGGGCCTGCTTCTTATCGGTTTTGCCTTCAAGGTGGCCTTGGTCCCCTTCCACATGTGGGTGCCCGACGTCTACCAGGGAGCGCCTACTTCGGTCACGGCCTTCATGTCGGTGGGAGCTAAGGCGGCTGGCTTCGCCGCCCTGGTCCGGGTGCTGCTCTACGCTTTCCCAACCCTGGAATCGAGTTGGACGGTTCCTCTGGCGGCGCTGGCCGTGCTGACCATGACCCTGGGCAATCTGGCCGCCATCGCCCAAACCGACATCAAGCGCATGTTGGCCTACTCCAGCATCGCCCACGCTGGCTACATCCTGATGGGCGTGGTGGCTGCCAACGAAGCTGGCGCGGTGGGCGTCCTTTTTTACCTCCTGGCCTACGCCCTCATGAACGTGGGCGCCTTCGCCACCGCCATCGTCGTGGGAAGGCGTGGGGAGCCAGGAGTGGAGATAGTTGATTACGCTGGCCTGGCCTCTCGCCACCCCTTCCTGGCGGCAACCATGGCCATCTTCATGCTCTCCCTGGCTGGCGTTCCCCCCCTGGCCGGCTTCATGGGCAAGTTCTACCTCTTCAGCGCCGCAGTCCAGGCCGACCTGACCTGGCTGGCCATCATCGGCGTCCTCAACAGCGTAGTCTCGGTCTTCTTCTACCTGCGGGTAATCGTGGTCATGTACATGAGAGAGGCTGAGGAGCCAAAGCCCCTCAGCCTATCCTGGCCCCTGGGTGTAGCCGTCGCCTTGGCTGCCCTGGGCACCCTCGTCTTGGGCCTGTGGCCCTCTCCCCTGCTGGACATGGCTCAGCGAGCTATTGGTGCTCTGCTGGGAAGCTAATTCCCCCCTTGTGCAGAACGAAAACAAAAAGCCTCGCCGCGTGTTTCTCACGAGCGAGGCCTTTTCTTTGCAGGGTAGGTATATGATACCGAAAAACCTACTAATCTCTGGGACAACAATGTGTCTCTAGGCATTTATATGCGAGACGTGCACGCGCCTTCCACTCCACACCGTCCGCAGCGTGGGCCGCTTAACGACCTGCGCATAACCCGCTTGACGAGCAGGCGCAGAGCGCAATAATAAAAAGTGATGTTGCCAGCAAGACACCTTCATTAAAAAGCACGGTAGTCAAGTCGGGTTCATGCCGTTGTTGGGCGGCCTGGCTTTTATCTCCTCGGCTATCGGATTTGAATCATGACCCGGGGTATCATTGGTAAGTGTAAATATATGTTGCGTGACCAACATAAGCAACATCAAAG
>CAZGKH010000171.1:0-4676 GCA_964525665.1 uncultured Anaerolineae bacterium
GTTGACGCGCAAGATACGACGGTGGTATCCGAAAGACATTTTCCCTTCCTCTCCTTTCTTGTCCTCACACCCCTACTTCAACAGGGCTTTTCGTTGCAGTTCAAAGAGCTCCCGAATACCGTTCTCCGCCAAATCCAGCAGCTCGTGTATGACTTCGCGGGCGAAAGGCTGGCCCTCAGCGGCGCCCTGCACTTCCACGTATTCTCCCCTGGTGGTCATGACCACGTTGAAGTCCACTTCGGCCACGGAGTCTTCTTCGTAGCAGGGATCAAGCATCGCTTGACCGTTTACCACGCCAACGCTGACAGCGGCTACAGGCGTTCTCAGGACGTCAGGGGGAAGCAAGCCGCCTCGGATAAGCTTATCCAGGGCTATGGCCAGGGCCACGTAGCCGCCTGTAACTGAAGCCGCGCGGGTGCCTCCGTCGGCCTGGATAACGTCGCAATCTACGGTCAAGGTGCGCCAGCCCAGCTTCTCCAGGTTGACGGCAGCGCGCAAGCTCCGGCCGATGAAACGGCGGATCTCCTGAGTGCGCCCCCTGAGCCCCCTGGTCTCGCGACGAGTGCGCACGTGGGTGGAGCGGGGCAGAAGAGCGTATTCAGCCGTGACCCAACCCTGGCTTCCACTCTGGAGCCAGGCCGGCACCCTTTCCTCCACTGTCACGTTGCATAAGACCCGCGTAGCGCCCATCTCGATCAGGGCTGAGCCTTCGGGGTACTGTACGTAGTCCGGCGAGATGATCACTGGCCTGAGTTGGTCGTTGTTTCGTCCGTCAACTCTCATAGTCACTCCCCTCTCAAATCAACAAATCTCAAGTCAAACTCTGAAGTCGTTCTTGCAACTTGGCCTGTCTTTGGCGATAGCCAGCTAGCTTGTTTCGTTCCCTCTCCACCACCTGTGCGGGGGCCTTGGCCAGAAAGTCTTCGTTGGCCAGGAGCCTTTCGGAGGCAGCAATTCCCTTGGTAACTTCCTCGATCTCGGCATTTAATCGCTGGCGCTCTTTGGCCAGGTCCACCATTCCCGCCAGGGGCAAGTAGACTTCCACGTCCCCCACCACCAGGGCCACAGCCTGGGCTGGTTTCTCCTCCAGAGTGCGCGCTATGTGCAGCTTGTCGGCATCGAGACGTGCCGTGGTGACAAGTATGTCCCTCTGGCCAGACAGCAACTCGTATTCCTCGCCAGCGGCGATGATGGCCTCGATGCGCCGGCCCGGCTCCACTTTGTATTCCGCGCGGGCGTTGCGTATAGCGCGGACTATCTCCATGATCAACGCCATCTGGGCTTCCGCTGCCTCATCCGTGGGTCCAGCCTCCGGCCACGGAGCCACAATCAGAGCCTCGCCTTCGTGGGGCAAGCGTTGCCATATCTCCTCGGTGACGAAGGGCATGTAGGGATGCAGGAGGCGCATGGCGCCATCGAGGACGTGGACCAACACCTGTCGAGTCGTGTTCTTGGCCTCATCATCATCGCCATAGAGCCTGATCTTGGATATCTCGAGAAACCAATCGCAGTACTCGCCCCACACAAAGTCGTAGATCTGCCGCCCCGCCTCACCGAACTGCCAGTTCTCCATGAGGCGGGTCACGTTCCCGATCAGGCGGTTGTGGCGGGAGAGAATCCAACGATCAGGAAGCGTCAAAGCGTCGTAGCATCTCAGCGTCTCAGCGTCGAGGGGTTGGAATGCTTGGTCGCCAGGACGCTTAGTCGCTAAGGCGCTGAGCACGAAGCGCGTCGCATTCCACATCTTGTTGGCAAAATTGCGGTTGGCCTCCACGCGGGTGAGCGACAGGTTGACGTCATTGCCGGGGGTGGAACCGGTGAGGAGGGTGAAGCGCAGGGCGTCGGTGCCGTACTCGTCTATTACCTCCAGCGGGTCAATCACGTTGCCCTTAGAGCGACTCATCTTCTGGCCTTGCCCGTCCCGCACCATGCCGTGCAGGTAGACGTAGTGGAAGGGGACGTCGCCAGCGCACTCCAGACCCATCATGATCATGCGGGCCACCCAGAAGAAGAGGATGTCGTAGCCAGTTTCGAGGACGGTGGTAGGGTAGAAGTAGCGCAGGTCTTCAGTGTCGTCGGGCCAGCCCAGGGTAGAAAAGGGCCACAAGCCTGAAGAGAACCAGGTGTCGAGGATGTCCGGGTCCTGGCGGACATTGCTGCTGCCACAGGCCGGGCACGAGGTGGGATCATCTATCGTCACAATGAGCTCGTCGCAATCGTCGCAGTACCACACCGGGATGCGATGCCCCCAATAGAGTTGGCGGGAGATGCACCAGTCGCGGATGTTCTCCATCCAGTGAAAATAGACCTTGTCGAACCTCTTGGGTATGATGCTGATGCGCCCGTCGCGCACGGCGTCAATAGCCGCTTCGGCCAGGGGCTTGATCCTGACGAACCATTGGGTGGAAAGGCGAGGTTCGATCACCTGGTCACAGCGCTGGCAGTGGCCCAGAGCGTGCTGGTGATCTTCAATGCGAACCAGCAGGCCCTCCTTTTCCAGGTCGGCCACTATGTTGCGACGGCACTCGTAGATGCCCTGCCCGGCATAGGGGCCGGCCAGCTCGCTCATGGTGGCATCATCATTCATCACGTCCGGCATCTCCAGGCCGTGGCGTTTCCCGATCTCGTAGTCGGTGGGATCATGGGCTGGAGTGACCTTCACCGCGCCAGTGCCGAAGTCGGGGTCCACCACCGAATCGGCGATGACCGGCATCCGCCGTCCGATGGCTGGTAGGACGGCAACGCGGCCTACCATATCAGCATAGCGCTCGTCGTCGGGATTGACGGCCACCGCCGTATCGCCCAGGATGGTCTCAGGGCGGGTGGTGGCCACCTCGATCCACTCGGCGGCTCCCTCGGCCCAGCGACCGCTGCCCCACCCCGCCCCCCCTTTCATCCTCCCCAACCCTTCGACAAGCTCAGGACACCGCTTTGGGGGGGAAAGAGGGGGAGCGCCTTCCCACCCGTTGCCGATGAGGGGATAGCGGACGTACCAGAGGTGGGTCGCCTCGTCCTGGTGGATCACCTCCAGATCGGAGACGGCAGTGCCGCAGCGGGAGCACCAGTTGACCATGTAGTAGCCGCGATAGATCAGACCCTTTTCATAGAGCTGGACGAAGATGGCACGGACAGCGCGCGATAGACCAGCATCCATGGTAAAGCGCTCCCGCTTCCAGTCGCACGAAGCCCCAAGGCGACGCAACTGGTGATTGATGGTTCCGCCGTAACGCTCCTTCCAGGCCCAGCCCAGACGGACGAACCAATCTCTCCCCAGGTCGTAGCGGGTCAGCGGGCGATCATCATCAGGGAGGGGGTAGCCGATCTCACGCAGGAGGTCGTCGGCGGTGCGCTTCTCCAGGGCCTGCTCGATCACATTGTGGGTGCCGATGCTGGCATGGTCGCTGCCGGGCAGCCAGAGAGTAGGCTCGCCCCGCATGCGGTGCCAGCGGATCATCAGGTCCTCGATGGCCATCACCAGGGCGTGGCCGATGTGCAGCTCCCCTGTGATGTTAGATGGTGGCATAGAGATCACGAACGGCTTTTGCTCCCGGCTGGCCAGCCCTTTTTCAAACTGGCTCTCTGGTGCGAAGTAGCCCTGTTGCTCCCACCAGTCGTAGAGACGCTTTTCAGTCAGATGTGGATCATAGGTTTTAGGTAATCCCGTGATGGATTCTCTTTCCATGGATAGATGCCTCCTAAAAGATTGCTCGGTTATTCATACTCATTGGGGTTCTCGGTTGGTAGCCCCTCCGCCCGCGCCGCTTCGCAGAGAACGTTGTCAGCGGAGACGAAGGTGAGGGGTGGCAATTTGTCAGCGATCAAGGCGCTGTTCAGGATCAGGGCCGTGGCCAACTGCACGGCATCGTAGGCGCGCAGGGGATGGCATTGGATGAGCTCAACGGCTGCTTCGATCACAGCATCGTTGACCTTTAACCGCCCGTAGCGTAAACGTGCTTCCCGCAGAAAGCGAGCCGTAAGAGCCCTGTATAAGTGAGTGGAAATATCCCCCATCCGATGGCGCTTGGCGAAGGCGGAGATCACTTCGGCCCAGGTGAGAGCGGAGGTGGAAATGGTGTTCGCCCACTTCTCTCCCACCCGGTCATCAATCAAGTTCCGCACCCATTCTGTGCCAGATTCGATGATGTAGTACTTGACTAATGCGCTGCTGTCGAAGTAGAAAGAGGCCATCAGCGCTCTCCTCGATCCGCGATGATATCTTCGGATAGCGGGGGTATCCCCCTCAGCGATTCTCTCAGCTCCTCAGCGGTCATATCCGGCGCGCCTTCAATGTATTTGTCCCAGCCAGGCCCTGTGGGTTCCCACAGGCCGCTTTTGCGGATAGCAGCCATCGTGCGCTCATATTCTGAGGGTGGAGAGGTCTCCTCGTGCTCCAACCCTCGCCAAAGAGTACTGACGATGACCTTGTTCAGCGACTGTGCCGATTGCGCTGCCCGTTCCCGTAGGGTCTGGTGAAGCTGCTTGGGCAAACGTACCGTTAGTTTAGCCGTCTCCATTTTGATCACCTCCATCTCAAGATTGCCACTATAGTGGCACATGAATTATAGGGGAAATCGCCTGGTTTGTCAATATGGCCATCCCCACGTAAACAAAAGAGCCTCCCCGTCAAGGACGAGAGAGGCTCACCTCCCGTGGTACCACCTTGCTTAACAGAAGAT
>CAZGKH010000171.1:4776-8092 GCA_964525665.1 uncultured Anaerolineae bacterium
GGCGGGCATCCCTGCGAGGAGCTTTCAGCCCGTGACTCCTCTTCTCTGCCAGGTCCGACCCGCCTACTCCTCCTGTTCATTGTCTTTTGCTTATCGAGTTGCTTTCAGCTAGGGAATACCTGTCGGCTTCAGAATGGCAGGAATTCCACTCGATTGATCAAATCTTCAGGCTCTCCAGCCTTGGCAATGATTTCTAAATCGTGGACACAAGTTCCGATAGAAACGCGTAGTTGATGAGCATAGATCACTCCTCGAAAGGGAATGCCTTCTCTTTGTCGTTTGGTGGCCTCGGCGAGGAGGTCGTCATCTTGCGTGAAAAGCACGCGTCCCAGTTCACCAGCCCGATTCAGCAATTCCAAATCGTCCATACGACTCGCACCGTCCTCGTGTGCTGTTATCACATCCACTTCTCGCAGACGGAGTCCGGTGGTGATGGCCCGTGGCACATGTTGATCCATGTAGAACGCGATTGCCATCAGATCAGCCTCTTAGCCCGCAGTCGAGCCACAAGGGGTGAGGGTCCCATCGCTTGCCGAACCTGATCAACAAACTGAAGCCGCCGCTCAATGTCTCGGTCGAGTTCTTCCTGATGGTCCCAATAGTAGGCCAAGGCTGAGTAGATTTGGCCCAGCGTCAAGTAGGGATGCTGGAAATGCACCTCCTCTGGACTCCAGCCATAGGCCATTCTGCCCAGGACGAGCTCGACCACCTTCATATTTGTTCCAGCAATGACCGGCACATTATCTCCGTTGAGGATAACGTGCTCATATTGCGTTTTAACTTTCTCTCTCAAAAGCTCTCTCATCCTCAGTGACAGCCTCCTCTTCTGTTTGAGCTTTGTAATGGACAAGAACTCGACGCACTCGTTCTTCATCCCATCCAGGCGGAAAGTAATGGTCTGTCATCCCTGTCTCTTTAACGATTCTAGCCCATATCCCAAAAAATGTCAAGCACCGAACAAACCCTCAATGGTGTTGATGAACTGCGCGCCAACGAAGGCGAAGAAAACGGTCTTGATCGTCTTACCCACCCAACAACTCAGCAAGAACCGCGCCAATGGAAAACGCAGAGCGCCGGCGGAGATGCCTGCCAAGTCGAAGAAGGGGTTAGGAATGGCCGAGAGAACGAAGATGGTGGCTGAGCCATTGCGCTGCATCCATCTCTCCAGCCGGTCGTACATCTGCCAGTCCTCAATCACGGCTTGACCCCCATAGCCAGCCAGATAACCCGTCAGCTCACCCAGGGCCTCGCCGACGCCGGCTATCAGGCCAACGAGAAGGGGATTCAGAACGCCGCCCATGCCGAACACCACGGCCAAGCTGGGGGCAGGAAAGATCACAGTGGCGTTTCCCAACAAGCTGATCAAGAAAACGCCGGGATAGCCATAGCGCTCAAAACGAGCCAGTTCATCCCGAAAGAGAGCGATAGCCAGGCTGACGACAACAGCCAACACCACCGCTCCAAGTCGCTGATATATTTTCTTTCTTTGCGCTGCCTCTTGCGTGACTCTACTCTTCAATCAGCTTACCAAACTTTCTCGTCCTCTGGCTATAGGCGATCAGAGCCTTCTCAAGCTCTGCCTCGTCGAAGTCGGGCCAGTAGGTGGGAGTGGTGTAGTACTCAGCGTAGGCCGTCTGCCAGAGGAGGAAGTTGGAGAGGCGCATCTCGCCCCCGGTGCGAATGAACAGGTCGAGGTCGGGCAGGCCGGCGGTGTAAAGATAGTTGCTAAAGAGTTCTTCGTCTATGGCTGCGGGGTCTATACCCTCAGCTATGATACGCCGCGTGGCATCCACGATCTCGGCTCGCCCCCCATAGTTGAAGGCCAGGTTAAGAATCAGCCGATCGTTGTCTTTGGTCAGTTCCGTTGCGCTCTCTATTTTTCTGATCAGTCTCTCCGGCAACTTATCCGTGCGACCGAGATGGCGCAGACGAACGCCATTTCGATGTAGTTCTGGCACCTCACGGTCAATAGCTTCCTCAAAAATGCTAAACAGGCCATTCACCTCGCCTTTCGGTCGCTGCCAGTTCTCCGTGGAAAAGCCATAGAGAGTCACGATCTCGATCCCGAACTCACCACAAGACCTAAGCACCCGGCGAGTGTTTTCCGTTCCTGCTCGGTGCCCCAGCAGACGCGGCAGCTTCCGTTGTTTGGCCCAACGCCCGTTGCCGTCCATGACGATGCCTATGTGGCGAGGAATCTTTTCTAATTCCATGTGTGTTTGCACCACCTCACTCTAGTCCTTTAACCTGCTCCAGCTTCCAGAGCCCAAACAGCCCCACAAGAAGCACCACCGCTCCGATAGCATATCCCTCAGCAATGCTGGCCTGGGTCAAGAAGACGGCCAGCATACCCAATGTCCCGCAGATCAAATAGATGGCCATCACCGCTTCTCGCTGACTTAGCCCCATAGCTACCAGCCTATGGGAGAAGTGATCTTTGCCTGGGTGAGTGGTGGGGTTGAGACCCCGGCGCAGGCGGGAGACCACTACCAGGGTGGTGTCGAAGATGGGTACCCCTAAGACGAGCAGCGGAATCATCCAGGTGACGATGTCCATCCTGCCAGGGAAGCGTAACTTGATCCCGACTGCGGCCAGGACGAAGCCGATGAAGAGACTTCCCGTATCTCCCATGAAGATGCTGGCAGGGTTGAAGTTATAGATCAGGAAACCCACACAAGCTCCAAGAAGGGCTGCCGCCAGGCTGCCCACCAGATACTGCCCACTCATGGCTGCCAGCAGGAGGAAAAAGGCAGAAGCAACGGTAGCCACTCCTGCGGAGAGTCCGTCCATGTTATCCAGCAGATTCAAGGCGCTGGTGATCCCTACCACCCAAATTATGGTCACCAGGATGTTGAGGATGGGATGGGGCAGAAAGCTGGCCCTGATGCCTGAGGCAACGAGGATCAGCGCTGCCAGGGGTTGGCCTATCCCCAATTTGAGCAAGGGACGCATCCCCCAGCGGTCGTCCCAGATGCCACAGAAAGAGACCAGAGTGGCTCCCAAGAGGATGCTTACTAACTGCGAGATGTAATCGCGATTTTCGAATAGGAGGAGGGCCAGGATGAAAGCCAGATAGATGGCTGCTCCCCCCAGGCGGGGCATGGCCCTGGTGTGAATCTTGCGGACGTTGGGCTGATCCATGACGCCCAGGCGTGGAGCAAGACGTCTGGCGAGAGGAGTGGCGCCAATGGCGAAGAGCAGGGCGGTGACGAGGATGAGCATGTAGTTAGTCATATTAGTTCCCTTTGGGCTAGGGTTAGGCGAAGGTCTCCTGACCGAGCTTCTCCCGCCTCGGTCAGAGACCTCGGCGAACGAG
>CAZGKH010000172.1:0-1124 GCA_964525665.1 uncultured Anaerolineae bacterium
TTCTTTAAGCGTCAGAACAACTCGCGAGAGGAACTGTGGGCGCTGAAGGACGCCAGCTTCACCGTTGAGCGCGGCAAGACGGTGGGCGTCATCGGCCCAAATGGGTCGGGAAAGAGCACCATCCTCAAACTCATCACTCGCATCCTGGAGCCAACCTCTGGCCACGTCACCGCCCAGGGGCGGGTATCGGCCCTGATCGAGCTGGGAACTGGCTTTCACCCTGACCTTACAGCTCGCGAGAACATCTATCTCAACGGCTCGATCCTCGGCTTTGGCAGAAACGAGATGAAGGCCAAGTTCGACAGGATCGTCGAGTTCTCGGAGTTGGAAAAGTTCATTGACGTGCCCATCAAGCACTTCTCCTCTGGCATGCACATGCGTCTGGGCTTTGCGGTGGCCATCCACGTTGATCCCGACATCTTGCTCATTGACGAGATCCTGGCCGTGGGCGATCAGGCATTTCAAAACAAATGCCTGGCCAAGATCGGTGAACTGAGAAGCCAGGGATTGACCATCCTGTTTGTCTCTCACGACCTGGAGGCAGTGCGGAACTTGTGCAACTCGGCCCTATGGCTAGAGGACGGCGTGATCCAGGACAGAGGGACAACTGACAAGGTCATTGATAGCTATCTGAACAACGTGACCGCTGTTGCAGAAGCGCGACTGAGCCGCGAGCAACGAATAACGAGTAATGAGAATCGCTGGGGGAGTGGGGAGGTAGAGATCACCGAGGTGAAGTTGCTCGACGCCCAGGGCAGGGAGCGCCGCTCTTTCAGGACGGGAGAGCGCATGGTAGTCAGGCTAAAGTATCATGCTCACATCGAGGTTAGGCAGCCCGTCTTTGGAATAGCTATCTACGGCAGCGACGGCGTTCACATCAGCGGCCCCAACACAAAGTTCTCTGATTATACGGTGGAATCAGTGGAGGGGGCTGGAGAAATTGATTATATCGTGGATATGTTGCCCCTGTTGGAAGGCACCTACGAGCTCTCGGCGGTGGTCTATGATCAAGAGTGCCTCCACGCCTACGACCATCAACACCGCGTGTACAGCTTCATGGTTCAGCGGGGCGCAGTGAAGGAGCGATATGGCCTGATCTATATCCCATGTGAGTGGAGGCATAG
>CAZGKH010000172.1:1224-8074 GCA_964525665.1 uncultured Anaerolineae bacterium
CAGACGCTTCGTTCGATGTGGTGGTTAGCTGCGACACGCTGGAGCATGTCCCACCAGAGAGGCGGCAGGCGTTTCTCGACGAACTGCTGCGGGTTGCCCGGCGGTACGTGGTGTTGGCTGCTCCTTTCGACAACGAGGACACTCGCCTGGCGGAGCAGATTTTCCATGACTTACACCTGCGGCGATTGGGCGCTGTGCAGCCTCAGCTCTGTGAGCACCGGCTCCACGGCCTCCCCGATCTGCAAGCCCTCCGCCAAGACCTGGAGAGCCGAGGCCTGCCCTACGTGGTGTTCCCCAGCGGCTATCTGTACAATTGGCTACTGATGATGATCATCAAAGATCACGTTCTCTCCTTGCCCAATTCCACCACGGTGCACACTGCCATTGATCGCCTCTATAACAGGCACTTCTTCGCCAGTGATCAGAGAGCCCCTGCCTATCGCCACGTCTTGGTTGTCTCTTTGCAGGGCGAGGACGAAGTTCTTAGGCGGGTCGCTCAACGGTTCAGTGGGCCAAGTGAACCTTCCCCCGGGGAGGCGGTGGGCAAGGCTGGTCTGGCTCAGTTTTTGCTTCAATTGATCGCTCTGGAGGATCAAAGCCAAAAGGCCGAGCGTATGGACATCAATCGTGATCTCTTCGCTGGCACGGTGGGAGAGATCCTGCCGGGGCGAACTTTCGGCCAGACCTTTGTTTCCCAACAGCCCAATCTCTGCCGTATAGATGTGCTCCTGGCTACCTATCGCCGTACTAACAACTGCGACCTGACCTTTCGTCTTCAGGCCGGTTTCCCCGGCGGTGAGGAGGTGACGGCGATCACGGTGAAAGGAGCCAGTGTCCAGGACAACAAATGGCACACTTTTCGCTTTCCGCCTCCACTGGATTCTAAGAGGCGCACCTATTACTTCTCCCTCGAATCGGCCAACGCCGCCCCTGGCAATGCACTGACGGCCTACTGCTCCTTGGGGCCGTATGAGTTTGGACAGCGCTACGAGAATGGACGGCCTCTCGATGGTTCGCTGGCCTTCCGCACCTATTATCTCACCCCGACCCCAGATGAGTTGAGGGTAGCGGAGTTGAGAGAGCTCCGTCAGGAACTGCAGGATCTGAGTGCGCGCCTGGAGCAGCAGAGGCAGAGGAAATGGTGGGCTGGATTGGCAGATCTGATAAAGGGTCGAGGAGGAAACTCAAGAAGAAGATGAAGGCGAGGTTTTCACAGGGCGACTACGCCGTCCTGATTGTCAGCGGAACCGAAGGCGACACGCAACGATACCGCTGCTTTCATCAGCAAGAGCAGTTGATGCTCAACGACATCCAGTGCACGGTGAAACACTTCAGTAATTCGCAGTTGCTAGAGGACGCGGCGGACTACCGGGTTGTCATCATGCACCGCGTTCCCCACACTGATGCCGTCGAAGCCGTGATCAAGCGAGCCCGTGAGGCCGGCGGGGTGGTCATCTTCGACACCGATGACCTGATCTTCGAGCCGGAGCTGACTTCCTGGGTTGACGCCCTGTCCACTATGCCGCCCGATGAACTGAAGCTGTACCACGAGGGCGTGCGCCGCTACAGGTACACCCTAGACCTGTGCGACTGCGTTTTAACCTCAACGGAATTCATCGCCGATCTGGTACGCCAGCTTGGCAAGCGAGCCTACGTCAACCGAAATAGCCTGAGCGTGGAGTTGATCAGGATCTCCGAGGAAGCTCGTCGGCGGCCAAAGCAAAAGAACAGGCTCACTATCGGCTATGCCAGCGGGACGAGGACTCATAACAAGGATTTTCAGGAGGCGGCCGAGGCTTTGGCGACCGTCATGGAGCGGCATCCAGACCTGGAGTTGTGTATCGTCGGCTACCTGGATATGCCGCCTGAGTTCGAGCATCTTCAGGATAGGATCAGGCAAACTCCGTTTATCCCCTGGCGGGAACTGCCCAGTGTGATCGGCGCCTTCGACATCAATGTGGCCCCCCTGGAGATGGGCAATCCCTACTGCCGCGCCAAGAGCGAGCTGAAGTATTTCGAAGCGGCCATCGTCGGGGTGCCCACCGTCGCCAGCCGCATTGACGCCTTCGTCTATGCTATTGAGCACGGGGTCAACGGCCTGCTGGCCGGAAACACCGCTGAATGGGTCGCTGGCCTGGAAGCTCTGATCAAAGATGAGTCGTACCGACTAGCCATGGGCGAGCGGGCGCGGCAGGATGTCTACCAGAACTACAGTCCACAGGTACGAGGCCGTGAATTGATCCAGACCCTAGACGACATCGTGCACGATTTTCTCTTGGGGCAGCCGAGGGTTATTGCACCCTCCAGCAGCGACCGACTCACCGTGAACTGGGCCCTGTTGGAGCCCATCAAGGGATCGGGAGGATACACCAGTGTCTTCCGCATGGTGAGGCGCCTGGCCAAGTCGGGCCACCAGGTGCGGGCCTACATCAAGCCTGACAATCTTCTGGTGGGCAAGAGTGAGAAGGAGATCGAGGAGTTCATCAACCGGTATTTCTTCGAA
The DNA here is from genome assembly GCA_964525665.1 of uncultured Anaerolineae bacterium. GTDB lineage: Bacteria > Chloroflexota > Anaerolineae > VGOG01 > VGOG01 > CAYMKL01. The sequence goes on from CAZGKH010000172.1 coordinate 3,728, forward strand.
ACAGGAGCGCGCATCGTCAAAGGGCACGAATTCGCCCGCTCCGATGCCATCTTGGCCACCGCCTGGCCTACGGCCAAAGCAGTCAGCGAAGACAGGGGTAGCCGCAGGAAATTCTACTTTGTCCAGGATTTCGAGCCTTATTTCTACCCTATGGGCGAGGAGTACGCGCAAGCCGAGAGCACGTACAAGCTGGGCCTCTCGCACATCACCCTCGGCAAATGGCTGACCGACCTGCTGCGAGAACGCTATGGCGCGGATGCCGACTACATTGATTTCGGGTTGGACAGGGAAATCTACTCTCCTCGCCCGGCCCTGCTATCAAGGGGCGTCCTCGCCCCACAGAATCCCGACAGGCCGCGCATCGTCTTCTACGCTCGCCCCAGCACCCCCCGGCGCGGCTTCAACCTGGGCGTCGAGGCGTTGAACCTGGTGCATCGCAGCGCGCCTGAGGTCGAGATCGTGATGTTCGGCGCTCAGCGCCTCCGAGACTACCCCATCCCCTTCCCCCACGTGGACATGGGAATCGCCTCGGAAGAAGAACTGGCCGAGCTGTATGTCAGCGCCACTATGGGCCTCGTCCTGTCCTACACCAACTGCTCCTTTGTGCCCTTCGAGATGATGGCCTCCCACTGTCCGGTGGTGGCCGTTGACACTGATCCGGTGCGATGGTTCCAGCGGGATGGGGTCAATGCTGTCGTGACTTCTCCGGAGCCGCGTTCTCTGGCCCAGGGGATGTTGACCCTGCTGGAAGACGAGGGGCTGCGCCAGCGGATCGCGGCCCACGCCTATCAAGACGTGCAAGACCTTTCCTGGGAGAGATCCATGCAGCAGTTCGAGGAGATCTTGCTGCGGAAGACCGCTTCCACGAGCAAAGCTCCCTTCATTGCAACTGGCTATCCAAAGCGATTGACCCAAGATAAGGAAGGGTTCGCAGTTAGCAAAGACCTGGATGTACTGCAAAACACTTATGACCGCGCCTTGGGGGAGATCTATGGCGAGAAGCGAGTGGGGCAGAGCTTCCTGTCGCGGCAAAAGAACCTTTGTCGCATTGATCTGATAATGGCCACTCACAAACGGGAGAATAGCGGTCAACTCATCCTCCATCTGCGTGATGCCCCTGCCTCGTCCACTGATCTGGCCACGGCGCCGGTGGAAATGGGCGACATTATGGAAAGCGCCTGGCACGCCTTCACCTTCCCTCCCATCCTCCACTCCCAGGATTGCCAGTTCTACTTCTACCTGGAAGCGCCCGATGCTCCCCTCGGCACGGCGGTCTCGGTCTGGATGAGCACATCCGACGTCTACCCCGACGGCGCCGCGTACGACGATCATCAACCCATCCAGGGCGATCTGGCTTTCCGCACCTTCTATCTTAGCGGTGGGGAGGAAGAGCCAGAAGAGGCAGCGGGGCCAGGTGAGCCAGAGGGGGCAGAGGGGGCAGAAGGGATGCCCTTGAGGATTGCTCCTTTGATCAATCGGATACACAGCCTTCAGTGGGATTTGCGCCAGGTGCGGGCTGAATTGGCGATGATCCAGAAAACGAGAGCATTCCAGATATGTACCAGGCTGGGCTTGATAGACACCAGACCAGTCAAGCAGTACCATCGCCCCTGGAGCGCTCAATCGCCGTTTGTGGTCAAGGCCTGGCGAAGTCTGCGCTACACGGGGATTCGCGGCCTGCTCAATGAAGCGCGATCCTATTTGCGTTGGCGTTTTGTGCTCAAGGGGAAGGTCTGAAATCAGAGTTCAGCCCGCAAACCCCCTGAGTCCCCCCGCGTTCCCACGGGGCAAAGGAACTTGGGGGAACTCGGGGGAGTTCAGGAGGATTCATCTTTGACGAAGGTCGTGCTTATCAGCAACGACGTCATCGGCGAGAGGATGGCCGGGCCTGGAATCCGCTTCTGGGAGTTCGCCAAAGCCCTGAAAGACGATTTCCAGGTCCATCTGGCGGTGCCCAATAAGGATCACCCTGCTGGCAGCGGTTTTGTCGTTTCTTCCTACGCCCAGGACGAGGGACGGCTGCGGGAACTGGCCAGCGCGGCTGACGCCATCGTCTTCCAGGGCTTTGTGCTTCACAACTACCCCTTTATAGCAGAGCTCGGCATACCCCTGGTAGTTGATGTCTACGATCCCTTCATCTTGGAGAACCTGCGGATTCATGCTCATGAAACGATGTCGGAGAGGGAGAGGATCCACGGCTCCGACCTGGCGGTGCTGAACAGCCAACTCTGGGCGGGTGATTTCTTCCTCTGCGCCAGCGAGAAGCAGCGAGATTTCTGGCTGGGGATGCTGCTGGCCCTGAACCGGGTGAATCCCCACACCTACGACAGCGACGAGACGCTGCGCAGTCTCATTGACGTGGCGCCTTTTGGTTTGCCATCCAGCCCGCCTGAGCACACCGAGCAGGTTCTGAAGGGTGCTTACAAGAGCATCGGCCGGGACGACAAGGTCATCCTCTGGGGAGGGGGGATATGGGATTGGTTCGACCCCGGCACGCTGATCAGGGCCATGGCCAACATCGCCGCTCAACGCCATGGCGTGAAGCTGTTCTTCATGGGGATAAAGCATCCCAATCCCTTGATCCCTCCGATGGAGGCCACTGCCCAGGCCATCCGGCTCAGCAAGGATCTGGGCCTCTACGACAAGGTCGTCTTCTTCAACGAATGGGTTCCCTACGAGGAGAGGCAGAACTATCTACTGGAGGCCGATGTCGGGGTCAGCCTGCACCTGGCCCATCTCGAGACCCGGTTCTCCTTCCGCACCCGCCTGCTGGACTGCATCTGGGCCGGCCTGCCCATCGTCACCACCAGGGGCGACTCCATGAGCGAGTTGGTGGAGAAGCATGATCTGGGGAGGGTGGTGGACTATGGAGATGTGGAGCAGGTGGCCGATGCGCTGATGGAATTGCTGGACACCCCCACTCTGCGAGAGGTTTACGGCCCTGGCTTTGAGGAGGTGAGGGGTCAGTTCACCTGGCAGAGGGCGGTGGAGCCGCTGGCCAGATTCTGCGCCAACCCCCGGCTCGCGCCCGACAAGGCCGCCCCAGGCATCCGTGGCTCGGTCGCCTCGCCGGGCCAAAGCGCTGTCAAGCCGACCCCGTGGTGGGTCCTGCCAGGCAAAGCGTGGCATGTCCTTAGAAGAGGCGGCTGGGATGCTTTGCGACGGGAAGTGAGATCGTACTGGCGCTTCAGGTTTGGCAGTTAGCAAGGCAGAGAGTCTGCGACCGTTGCTGGCGGGAGAACACGGATTGGCAGGATTCACGGATCAGGCGTCTGGCCAAGAGGATCAATCCGTAAATCCTGCGCATCCTGTTCTCAGCCGATGCTCAAATCATCTTGACAGGTGAGCAAAAAGGTGATAGAATGGTAAAAGGTGCAGACAGAGTATCGCATACTCCCTGACATCTACGACGAGGCGTTTGCCGATACTGAAAGGATAGCCACTCTTTTGGCATTGGCTGATGGAGGTGAACCGTGGCGAGCATAGCGATCCGAGAAATCTATCTGGAAACGTTGCATTCTCTGGGGGATGTAGGCGAGGAGGTAGAAGCTGCCATCCGCCGGCACACCGTAGAGCGGATCAGCGATAAGATTGCCTCACTGCGGGCCGAAGACCGGCGGTGGGAAGAGAAATACAGTCGGAGCTACGAAGCCTTCAGGGAGAAGACAAGTAGTGATCCCGACTTCGTGGAATGCCTGCATCGTGAGCAACCAACCTGGGAGCTTGACGTAGCCCATTGGGAGTTCTGTCACAAGGGAGTACAGGATTGGGCACAGGAATTGCAGCAACTACGTCCTGCATAGATGCCCGCTAGTTTGGCCGACACGGGGCGCAAAAGCGCGCCTTTGGTGGTGCCAGACCAACACAGCCAACACAACTCTCAAACCCGACGCCAGCCACGGCCGCGCCTTTGCGTGCCTTGAGGCTGGCGTTCTTGTGTGCAGGGCAACCGCGCCTCCTCCATAGATTATGTGAATCCATCCTTTTATCCTATCTGCTTGCAATCCGTTGATGCCAAAGCCGTGCGTCTGTGTGCCTTGACGTTGGCATTTGCCTTGTGGTTGTGAAAGCCGCAATGTGAAGATATGGGAACAAAACCGTTACAAACTCGTAACATTTGCCGGCACAGGCGTAATTATTTTGTGGTAGAATGTGGACGCAATTGAAGTGCGCCCCGCGCTTCCCAGGAAATCCCCAAACCCTGCCCCCCACTCTTTACTTTTATCTGCCTTTGTAGTAGAATCATGGCGGCATGAGTTCAGTGGTTAACACCTGATTGGCTGACATTTTTGACATAGGACACGGATTCACACAGATAAACACAGATTCTTCTCTTTTTTACTACAA
>CAZGKH010000173.1:0-8024 GCA_964525665.1 uncultured Anaerolineae bacterium
TGTAGTAAAAAAGAGAAGAATCTGTGTTCATCTGTGTGAATCCGTGTCCTATGTTAAAAATGTCAGCCAATCAGGGGATGTACTGAAACTACTTATAGGTAAAGGAGGAGTTGAATGGTTAGCCAACTGAAGATTCATCAGACCTTGGACTGCCGGGATTTGTTGTGCCCCCTGCCCATCATCAGAATCTCAAAGGCGATCAGGGATTTGGAGGTGGGCCAGGTACTGGAGATGGTGGCCACCGATCCCGGTTCCAAGTCCGACATGTTGGCCTGGGAGAAACAGACCGGTCACGAGATCCTGGATACCAGGGAAGAAAATGGCCTATTCAGGTTCTATGTGCGTAAGACGAAGTAGAGCAACGAACAACTGGCAAGCCAGACCTCAGGTCGTCGCGGGGTTGCTTTGCCACACAACAGGGGGGTAAATGATGACAGAGGAAAAGAAAAGACGGCGATTGGCGTTGGTGGCTTCTCAAGGCTCCCTTGACATGGCCTATCCACCCCTTATCCTGGCCTCAACGGCTGTGAGCCTGGGTTGGGAGGTGGGAGTGTTCTTCACTTTCTACGGGCTTGACATCATCAACAAAAAGAGGTTGCCGGCCTTAAAGGTTGCAGCAGTGGGCAACCCGGCTATGCCCCCTCCCTTCCCCTCGCTCCCCCTGCAAGTGCCCAGCATCATCGGCATCTTGCCTGGGGCGACGGCCCTGGCCACTTCCTTTATGAAGGGTTGGATGTCCAAGGCGAACATGCCTACCATCCAGGAGCTGATAGAGGTTACCCTGGATGGCGGCGGCAAGCTCTACGCCTGTACCACCACCATGGGGGTGATGGGCGTAGAGGAAGACGACCTGATCGAGGGGGTATCGTGCCTCGGTGCGGCCGCCTTCCTGGACTTCGCCGCCGATGCCGATGTAGCCATGTTCATATAGGCGCTCTTAGGCGTCACCGGCTCGATACGAGGTGAATCGTAGGGCGAGCTTGTCAATCCTACTGACCATAGCCTGCAAGGTCGTAAGCGCATACGCGTGTGCCTTGCGCGATTTGCCCCTGGATGGTGTACCAGTTAGTGTACGAATCGCCAATGCCAACGTCTATGACAACCGTTGGCCTACCTTTGCCAATGCGATAGACGTGTAGCTGTGACTGCCGATGTCTATCATCTCGTCTACCTCGTTGCCCGTCTTTTGAATGCACGCCGTACTCATCAGCTGCGCCAAAAACCCTCCAGACGCATTGGTCATCTGGAGGGTTTTTGTATTGGACATCTGCCCAATATCCCCTTTCAAGTGACTAGAAGAGAGGGATTCATCACGCCATAGGCGCTGCTTTGGCGCGCAGCTCTCGATAGGTTAGTGTCCATGTGCTGGACATGAACACCTCAAACAGTGCCCCCACTAGTGACAGTGGCACTACAAATACCAGGATGAAGACGGGGATACCCACCACGCCTGCCGCGATCCATGGTAACACGCCCTCAAAGACCAATCCGGTTGCCCCGCCCGCCAGTAGCGCCAACAGGCCTCCCAGCATCCCGCTCACCACCAGCAGCAAGAGCACAACAGGGATCAGCAAGATCGCCCAGCCAATGCGCAGGCCGACCGTGATCAGCCACATGAGGCCCACATCCTTCAGATTCTGCCTCACCACAGTATAGCCCTGACGGATGGATTCGACCACCCCCGTATGCTGTAGCACGCACACGCGCTGGAAGAAAGGCTTCAGAACTGAAAGGATCAGGCCAACAAAGATGGCCAGCAGGATGACGAGGATGAACAGACCAACGGTGAGCACTGTACCGATCACCCCGGCGGCCTCGACATCTGTCGCCCACAGCAGCAGGGGGGCAAGCGCCAGGGCGAACAGCAGAATAAACACCACGGCAGTTGGCAGGCCGACCGCCAAATCAATCAGGAAGAGGCGAAATGCGCTGCGCGACCAGCCCATGCGGAACCCCTGGCGTATACTGCGTTTCTGGCCCGTCTCCTCGTGGTCGTCCACCATCCGTATCAGGGCCGTGGCTGCCACGTAGCGTGCTATCGCTCCCACGATGATCAGAAGGACGATCAGGCACGCCAGCCCGATGCCAATGGCCAGCAGCATGCTCCCGACATTTGACGGGATCCTCTCCAGGCGAATCCCTCTGCCCGAGAAGTCTTCGTTGAATTGCACCCAATTGCCGCCTCCTCCCCCACCTCCGCCTGTGGTCAACGCCAGAATGAAGCCGAAGACCCATAGCGCACGGTAGCGCCAAACTATGTGCCAGGCCCGTTTCAGAACTTTGGTGTGATTCATGATCTTTGTACTCCTTTCTGTTTGATAGGTTTTCATCGTTACCGAACTCTACCACGTTCAGTTGAATTGGCACAAATAGACAAAAGATAGTATAATTACCTGCGGAGGAGAGTAATGAGACGTTCTAGAAAAAGAGGCCAGCAGATCATCTTCAGGGTATTGGGCTTAGTGGTAGTCCTCAGCATGGTCCTGAGCCTAGTCTTGATGGTGACACCTCAGCCAAAGCAGCCCACACCAACGCCAACGCCAACGATTCGTCGGGTGACGCCCATCCCCAGACTAACCCTGACTCCGACGCCAACCCCGATTCCCGTAGCGACACCTAGCAGCCCATAACCATCCTGTGGTCATCAGATGGCGCTTTAGCCCATTGCGGCGACTGTGGTCGCAGCCACCGTCGCTGCGTCTTGTTTCTGCAAGATGACCAGATACCAGCCAAGCAGCACCAGAAGTGGAAGTTCAGGTATGGAACGACCTCCCAGACTGATTTCCACCCGAGCTTGAGTCTTGAACATGTCGGACAACCTGGCCTTCTCAGCGCCGGACTCGAATGAGACCAAGGTGTTCCCAGCCCCATCGGTAATCTGATACTTGGTGGCCCAGAAATCTGTCTGTGCCCAGTTGAAGACATGCCCGCCGGGGAACTCCAAGGTGCCTTCCCTGCCTGTCCATCGGGGGGTGTAGGTTGCTGAGCTGGCTTCCTCTTCAACCAACTTCTTCAGAACCTCTGGCTTCCGAAAGGCAGCAGTGTCTGATCGGACGATCTTGAACTCCCAATCATTGCCCAGGTCATCCTGCGTGTATCCGGTCATGCCTTCCTCCTCCTCAGCGAGCATCATCTGGCGACGTCTGTCAGCAGCAGCCGCCGCCATGGCCCCGCCGGTAGCAGCAAAATAAGCCATCTTAACGCCTCCTACTACTTCATCAACCCTCGCGCCAAGCATGAACCGCCAAGCGAATGAAGGCCCTACCTTAATCTCAGCTTGATGATGACCACCACCACGATCGCAAGCAACATGATGATAACAGGTATTACCGACATAACAGTCCACCCGACCGGTGCACTGATACCATCCCCCTTTAAGAAAACAAGCACTCCAAGGCCTGCGACCACCAGCCCCATCAGCATGGTTGCCAACACTGCGTATTGAGCGGAGGGAGCACCGTATCGTGTGCGGTAGGGATCAGCATCGGGCGGTAGCAAGGCGTCTCTGGTACGGGCGCTACGCGGGCGTTTGAAACGTATCCTCCTATCATCAAACTTCTCCAGCATCACCCAACCGGCTCGGGCCTCTTCTTCGATCAGTTTTCGCAGAACCTCCGGTTTGCGAAAGGCACCGGACTCAGATCTGACGATTTTGAACTCCCAGTCATTGCTCAGGTCGTCCTGCGTGTATCTGGCCATGTCTTCCTCCTCCTCAGCGAGCCTCCTCATTTGCCGACGTTTCTCGGCGGCGGCAGCCGCCGCAGGAATATAAGCCATCTCAATACCTCCTACTCTCAAGGTTGGGCGAAGGTCTCTGACTCTCAAGGTTGGGCGAAGGTCTCTGCCCTCAAGGTTGGGCGAAGGTCTCTGCCCTCAAGGTTGGGCGAAGGTCTCTGACCGAGCCCCTTTCGCCTCGGTCAGAGACCCTGTACTGATGTCCAGGACTCAGTGCCTTCGGCGAACGAATGTGGCTTCCTTGAACGAAGGTGAATTCCTACTCTTTCATTAACCCCTCGCGCCAGGCATAGACGGCCGCCTGGGTGCGGTCGGAGAGGTGCAGCTTCCCCAACAGGTTGCTGACGTGGGCCTTGACCGTGCGCTCGGTGATGATCAGTTCGGCAGCAATCTCAGCGTTGGCGAGGCCACAGGCGATGAGACGGAGAACCTCCATCTCGCGCGCCGTCAGACCGGCGGCCGGGTCGCGGCCCCGCGTGGGTGCGGTGACCTCGTCCATCAGCCGTTGGGCTATGCGGGGGTGCAAGCTGGCCTCACCGCGACCGGCAGCGTGAATGGCGTCTAGCACCGTCTCCCCGTCGGCGTCCTTGAGTAGGTACGAGAGGGCGCCGGCCTTAATGGCGGAGAAGATCAGCTCGTCGTGGGCGAAGCTGGTCAGCACCACCACCTGGGTGTGGGGACTGGCCTGGCGAATGAGACGAGTGGCCTGCACGCCCCCTTGATCCACGGGCTCCGTTCCTGGTTGCATGGGCAGCACCAGGTCCATCAGAACCACGTCGGGCACGTGCTCGGCCACCCCCTCTACAGCGCTCTGGGCATCACCGGCCTCGCCCACGATGGCGATTTCTGGGTGCGCGCTCAGGAAATAGCGCAACCCCTTGCGCACCACATCGTGGTCATCTACCACGAAGACGGTGATACGTTCAGTGTTAGAATCAGTCTGTGGCATCAGCTTACCTCCGCGTGAAACGTGAACCAAAGCATCACGTTTGACGTTTGACGTTTTACGCTTACTCCCCAGACTGACTCACCGAAACCGGCAGGCTTCCCAGCAACATGGTCGGACTGATGCCCTCCTCGGTGATGACGATCTTGGCGTTGTCGCGCAACGCCGTCTCGGTCATCTCCATCTGCTTCAACACCTGGGCGTTACCCCGGAAGTACTGCTGGGCGGCTTCATTGACCAACTGGATCGCCTGGGCTTTGCCCTCGGCGACCTTGATCGCCGCCTCCCTCTCGCCCTCAGCGCGCTGGATTATGGCCAGTTTCTGCTGCTCGGCGGCCTCAAACTCGCCGGTGGCCAGCAAACGCATGGCCCGCCGCTCCTGCTCAGCCGTCTTCTGCTTGTGCATGGCCTGCTTGATGTCGTTGGGCGGGTCAATGAGCATGATCTCAACCTTGCTCACCAGCAGTCCCCATTCCTCAGCGAAGGCATTTAGAACGGCCTGCAGATTGTGGGCGATCCTTTCGCGCGCCACCAGACTCTCATCCAGGGTCAGATCGCCGAACTCCTGGCGCAGGTTGGTCATGGCCAGTCGGATCACCGCCCGTTTCCAGTCGTCAATGTTGTAGAAGGTCTTTTTGATGGACTCCTCGTCGGAAGCGGGACGCACCCACATGACACCGTCCACCATGATCTCGACGTTGTCTTTGGTGATGACCGCCTGTGGGGGGATGTCCATGGTGTGCTCGCGGATGTCGCGCACGCGGGTAACATTGACAACTGGGACCTGAAACCCCAGCCCAGGCATGACAAACCTGGTATACTTGCCCAGCGTTTCCTTGATGCCCCGTTCATAAGGCTTCAGCGTGTAAATCGCTCCCCTAACATGTCTCATCGTTTTCTCCTTCCTTTCTAATCTGATTTATGTGAACTAGCTAGCGTTGGGCGAGGTCTCCGACCACGTTGGGCGAGGTCTCCGACCGCGTTGGGCGAGGTCTCCGACCGATGCCCTCTCCGCCTAGCTGTGTCTCACGGCGGCGGTCAGAGACCTTGCCGAACGGCATTGGATGTTGGGCGAGGTCTCCGACCACGTTGGGCGAGGTCTCCGACCGCGTTGGGCGAGGTCTCCGACCGATGCCCTCTCCGCCTAGCTGTGTCTCACGGCGGCGGTCAGAGACCTTGCCGAACGGCATTGGATGTTGGGCGAGGTCTCCGACCACGTTGGGCGAGGTCTCCGACCGACGCCCTTTTCGCCTCGGCCAGAGACCTTCAGCGATCAAACAAGACCTTCGGAGATTAGACGGTAATCAGACCGCTACCTCTTTCTGTACCAAACAGTGACCGACGAAACGTACTCGTCGCCAGATTCGGTAATGCTAACAATGTCTTCCTCATTCATCCTGCTATTGGCGATGAACTCCTCGGCCTGTTGTCTAAGCTTCTCCCGCTTGTCCAACGCTGCTCGTCCAGCAAAGCTCAGCAGATGGGTATCGGAAAAGGTCTTATGAACTGTCATCTTCCCTCTCCTGTTCTTCGACTGCTTTGGCTATGGCCGTGGTCGAACCCACTTCATCCACGATGCGCATGGTCACCATCACCAACAGGGGCAGCGGCAGCGGGCGGTGCAACTCAATCTGGACCGATTCGCCACTCACAGCCGTGAGCAACTCATCGCCGACCTCGTCTGCGAGAACGTAGCGGCCCGACTGTCCCTTGATGTACGATAGCCGATAGCCTCGCCCGTCGTAGACGATCTCGCTCCAGGTGTTCAGCAATCGACCCTGATACTGCATGGCGGCCAGGGGCTGCCCGTTGCGAGTCAGCACCATCCTGCCGCTCAGTCCACGGACGCGGCGCAGCGCCCACGATGCACCGTTGGACTCCCATTCGTATCCCGACCTGCTCTGTTCCACCTGAACCAATGGCGTGCGACGTTGGCCCAACTGGAAGACATAGTCTCTCTTGAGACCCAAGAAGCCGGCGTCTCTCCTGACCGTCAGCGTTTCCCCGCCAGGCTCCACCAGCGGTCGGCGCAGGCGCGCCTGATCAGCGGGGAGCCAGGGCCAGGTCTGCCCCACCGGAATGACTAGCCTCTGGCCTAGCCAGGCCCAGTTCTCAATCGTCGGGCTGGGGCGATTCATGTCAATGCCAGCGACCTCCCCAAAATCCATCGTACCCAGGGGGTGGGGCAGCGCAACTTCGGCCAGCACCGAAGTCCCAGCGCCGGTTTGACTGACGACTGTCAACACCCCGCCGACGGTCATCATGCGCTCCTCCATGTTCGCCAGCCCCAGTCCCCGGCGGGGCTGACTGGGATCGAAGCCGACGCCGTTGTCGCGGATAGTCAGTGACACCTGTTCGGGGATGCAACGCAGATGGACGTCCACCCGGGTCGCACGGGCGTGCCGGGCCACGTTGTGCAAGCCCTCCTGGGCCACTCGGTAGAGGGCCTCAGACACCGATGGAGGCAATAGTGCATCATTACCCTGCACTTCCAGGTAGATCAGAATGTGCTCACGCGCACCGAAGAGCAGGGTGTAATCGTTGAGCGCGTCCGCTAGCCCCTGCTCCTGAAGGGACCCCGGACGCAAGTCCTTGATCAGGCGGGTCATCTCGCGCTGGGCGGCCTGGGCCGTGGTCTCGACCTCGCACACCATCTCATCAAGCTCCTCTGGCACATCCTGCAGCGTATCAAAGCGAGCGCGGATGGCACTGGCCGTCATCGCCAGACTGAAGAGGTGCTGTTTGACACTGTCGTGCAGCTCCCGGGCCAGGCGATTTCGCTCTTCGACCACTGCCAGAGCGCGCACCTGATCGGTGAGGCGCGTGTTGCGCTCCCGCAGTTCGTCCAGGTCTTGCTCGTCTTGTTCCAGATGCTCAGCCAAGAGATCGAGCTGGCTGGTCAGCAGGCCCAGATCATCGTTGACCGGGTCTGCGATGCGCAGCGAGAGATTGCCCCGCAGCCAGGCCTGGCTGACTTCGAGGGCGCGCCCCACGCGGCGGACAACGGAGCGGCTGGCCCACGCCCCCAGCAGCAACCCAGGCACCGCAGCACAGACAATAATCAACGCCAAGTGAAAGCTTCCGGTGGGCTGACGCCCGATCCAAGCCACCGCTCTCAGGACTATCGCCTCAGCGATGATAATCGCTACTAAGGTTACCACCACGTGGGCGAAAATCAGCTCATATTGCAGCTTCATTTTTGGGAAACGAGAATTGCTCCGCATTACAGACTCCTATAGAACTTCTCGCGATTCACCTATATTATATCAGAGTCTGCCCTGTTTGTCATCGGGCTTGCGGATGAAATCCATCTCGTACTTGAGTACAGGATTGAGAGGGTCTC
>CAZGKH010000174.1:0-8011 GCA_964525665.1 uncultured Anaerolineae bacterium
TGGCCGCTTTCTCTTTGATGGCGCGCTCCACCCGCGCCACGTTGGTCACCAGCAGATCGTCGCCCACGATCTGCACGCGGTCGCCGATGCGCTCCACCAGCAGCGTCCAGTTCTCCCAGTCGTCCTCGGCCAGGCCGTCCTCGATGGATATAATGGGGTATTTCTCCACCCAATCCTGGTAGAAGGCCACCATCTCCTCGCCGCTGAGCTCCCGGCCCTCTTTCTTGAGGACGTATCGCCCATCGTGGTAGATCTCGCTGGCGGCGGGGTCGAGGGCCAGGTAGATGTCCTCGCCCGGCTGGTAGCCCGCCCGCTCGATGGCCTCCAGGATGACCTCCACCGCCTCCTCGTTGGAGCCCAGGCTGGGGGCAAAGCCGCCCTCGTCGCCCACGCTGGTGTTGTAGCCCTTGTCCTTCAGCACCTTCTTCAGGCTGTGGTATACCTCAGCGCCCCAGCGCAGGGCCTCAGCGAAGCTGGGCGCGCCGACGGGCGCGATCATGAACTCCTGCAAGTCGGTGGAATCGGCGGCGTGCTTGCCCCCGTTGAGGATGTTCATCAGCGGCACGGGCAGGGTGCGCGCCGCTACCCCGCCCACGTAGCGATAGAGGGGCAGTCCTTGCTCCGCTGCAGCGGCCTTGGCCACCGCCAGCGAGACACCCAGGATGGCGTTGGCTCCCAGGTTCCCTTTGTTGGGCGTGCCGTCCAGGGCGATCAGAAACTCGTCAATGCCCACCTGATCCAACGCATCCCAGCCGATGAGCTCGTCGGCGATGGTAGTGTCGACGTTATCCACCGCCTTCAACACACCCTTGCCGCCGTAGCGGCCCGCGTCGCCGTCCCGCAGCTCCACCGCCTCGTGGACGCCGGTGGACGCGCCTGATGGCACCACTGCCCGCCCCCGTGCTCCACTCAACAAAAAAACCTCCACTTCTACAGTGGGATTACCCCGCGAATCCAGTATCTCGCGAGCCCTTACGTCTTCGATAAAAGTCATGGTAAAGCCTCCTCTGACAAGTTTTGCTGTAACCACTCGATGAAACGCCCCAAAGTCATTGACTCTGTCAAGCTCAACTCATTGATATATTCTCCAAGCGGGCGATCCATTCGCGCATCTCCTCGACGTAGAACTCCCACTGCTGGAAGTCACGCTCCCAGGTAGGGTGGCTTTGACGGAGACTAGCCACATACTCCTCATCGCCGGTAACACGGGCATAGAAGACCTCGTACGTACAATCATACTTCTCTTCCCAGGGCCGGGTCTGGTGACGTAAATCCGCGATACGCTGGCCGATTCTCTCCACAGCATAGTGACGCAACGCCTCATCCACTGCTTGTTGTACGTCACCCAGAGGAGCAAGGATATCAGTGTATTTCTTGCTAACCGTGACCGTTGACACAAGCAACACCTCCCTTCGCCTTCAAGATCTGACGTTCGATGATCACTGTAAACCGGTATCTGTTCCTAGGGCTGTCCTTTCAGTTCAGCGCTGATTATAGCATATAAAACCAGGTGGGTCAATTTGACAGATGATTCAATCTATGCTACAATTATCGCAGAATCCTCAACACTGAATAGGGTCTTATTCCAATGAGCCAAACCCCGAAAAATCCCATCATCATTATTAGCCTAGTACTAGAGCTCCTTAGCATTAAGGAGCTAATGATGGTTGGGAGGAGATCGGGGTGAAGCACCCATAGGCCAGTTGCAATTTGAAAAGCCTCCCAATCAGGAGGCTTTTTTGTTTTGTCGTATCTGCTCACCTTATGCTCGCAGCGGACCCTAGTCCGCTGCTCCCGCTGGACTAGGGTCCAGCGGGAGCAGGCGAGTAGTCACCGTGCAATTGAATAACGACCAAGCAGACCAGAGTGGATCTGCGCCGTGACGTCTCTGACGACGATTTTGCAATGATGCCTTTGCTCTCGCTGTCTTACCGACCGTGAGGGCCAAGGCACTTTCTTTATCAGCCATCGAGAGGAGGGAACGAGAAATGAAAAGCGAAGCATTAAAGCAAGGGATAGAGCGAGCCCCCCATCGCTCGCTCCTGCGCGCGGTGGGGTGCACCGAGCGGGAGATGGGTCAGCCATTCGTAGGAATCATCAACTCCTTCAACGAGGTTATCCCCGGCCACACGAACCTGCGTCACGTCGCAGCCGCCGCCGCGGCCGGCGTCCGCATGGCTGGCGGCACGCCCTTTGAGTGCTCCACCATCAGCGTCTGCGACGGGCTGGCTATGAACCACGTGGGCATGAAGTACTCCCTGCCCAGTCGCGAACTCATCGCCGACTCGGTGGAGATCATGGCCCAGGCTCATGCTTTCGATGCCCTGGTGCTCATCCCCAACTGCGACAAGATCATTCCGGGCATGTTGATGGCCGCCGCTCGGCTCAACATTCCTTCCCTGCTCATCAGCGGCGGGCCGATGCTGGCCGGTCAGTTGGATGGAGAATACGTTGACCTTAGCGACGTTTTCAAAGCCGTGGGAGCAACGGCCAGGGGCGAGATGAGCGAGGCAGAGCTGCAGCGGCTGGAACGGGCGGCCTGTCCGGGTTGCGGCTCCTGCGCAGGCATGTTCACGGCCAATACCATGAATTGCCTGACGGAAGCACTGGGCATGGGCCTGCCCGGCAACGGCACCATCCCGGCTATCAGCGCGCAGCGCATAAGCCTGGCCAAAGAGGCGGGCATGCAGGTGATGGAACTGCTGGAGAAGGATATCCGGCCTTTGGACATCCTGACCCGCGCTGCCTTTAGCAACGCCTTCACGGTGGACATGGCTCTGGGAGGCTCCACCAACTCCATTCTGCACCTGCTGGCCGTGGCCCACGAGGCTGGGGTGGATTTCCCGCTGACCAAGCTCAACGATTTCAGCGCGCGCACGCCCCATCTGTGCAAGATGAGCCCCGCCGGCAAGCATCACATCGAGGACCTGGATCGGGCAGGCGGCATACCGGCCGTGATGGGCCGACTGATGGGCGCTGGTCTGCTGGATGACGGAGCCCTGACAGTGACGGGCCACAGTCTGGGCGAGAACCTGGTCGGAGCAGCGGTACTCAACCCTGGCGTCATCCGCCCCCTCAGTGATCCGTACTCGCCCACTGGCGGCCTGGCCCTGCTCTTCGGCAATCTGGCTCCCGAAGGATCGGTGGTCAAGCGGGCCGCCGTAGCCCCGGAGATGCTCACCCATCGCGGACCAGCGCGGGTGTTCGACTCAGAGGAAGAGGCTACCGCCGCGATCATGGCTGGTGATTTCCAGAAAGGCGACGTCATCGTCGTCCGCTACGAAGGGCCGAGAGGTGGGCCAGGGATGCGGGAGATGCTGACCCCCACCTCCCTGCTCACCGGCATGGGCATGGATGGCGAGGTGGCCTTGCTGACCGATGGGCGATTCTCCGGAGCCACCCAGGGAGCCGCCATCGGCCACATCTCGCCCGAGGCGGCAGCCGGGGGCCTGCTAGCCATCGTCAGGGACGGCGACCCCGTCGCCATTGACATCCCCGCCCACTCTCTGAACCTGGAACTATCCGAGGAAGAGATCAAGAGTCGCCTGGCGGAGCTGCCCCCCTGGCAGCCCAAGGTCAACACCGGTTACCTCAAGCGCTACGCCGAGGTTGTCACGTCGGCCAGCACAGGCGCGGTTTTCAGAAGTTGAGCGGAGGTCGTAGTAACGACTTCAGTCGTTTCCAGGCGGGGAAGAGCGACTGAAGTCGCCACTACGAGTGAAAATGTCAGAGTCCAACTCACAAGAAGGAGGCAATGATGAACAATGACATCCGTTTCGTTTACGAGAGCCACAACCATATGGGTACTCAGGAGAAGCAACGAGATGCCGTCTTCCAGGCCGCGCGACGCCATCTCCCCCATGTGGTGGCCTGGATGTCCCCGCAGGGCAACGCTCCCCTGTGGGTGCTCCTACCCCTAGAGATTGACCCTAGAGAATTGCTGAGACTGTCCGAGCCGGAGGGAGTGTCCTTCACTCCTGGCCCAGCGGCTCACGACGAGCGCAACACCGCGATTCTTCATTTCTCGCATTTAGAGCCCAACGAGATCGAGGAGGGCATCAAACGCCTGGGAAAGCTCATCGTCAAGTACATGGGCCTTGACTCTCAGGCTAACGGAACGTCTGCGTCTCACTTCGTGGGGCCGTAAGGAGGAAACCATGAAACTAAGCGGAGCTCAAATCGTCTGGGAGAGTCTGGTGCGGGAGGGAGCGGAAGTAGCGTTCGGCATTTCGGGGGGAGCGGTGATTCACCTCTACCATGCCTTGCCCGACTATCCCATCCGCCACGTCCTGATGCGCCACGAGCAGGCCGCGGCCCACGCCGCCGACGGTTACGCCCGGGTCACAGGCAAGGTGGGAGTATGCATAGCCACCTCGGGGCCAGGGGCTACCAACCTGGTGACCGGGCTGGCCACGGCCTACATGGATTCCTCGCCGGTGGTAGCCATCACTGGACAGGTACCCACCTCGCTAATCGGCAAAGATGCTTTTCAAGAGGTAGACATCACTGGCATCACTTTGCCCATCACCAAGCACAACTACCTGGTGACCGAGGTAGAAGCCCTGCCGATGGTGATAAAAGAGGCGTTCCACATCGCTCGCAGCGGGCGGCCGGGACCGGTGTTGATAGACATCGCCAAGAGCGCGCAGGCTGCCAGCATGGAATACGAGTATCCGGAGGAGGTGAACCTTCCCGGCTACCGCCCCACCATCGTCGGCAACCAACGCCAGATCAGGCAGGCCGCCCAGCTCACCAACGAAGCCCAACGCCCCCTCATCATCGCCGGCCACGGGGTGATGCTGGCTGGCGCCGAAGCCGAGCTAAGAGAGCTAGTGGAGAAAGCCCAGATTCCAGTGGTCAACACCCTACTTGGCCTCAGCACCATCCCCGAAACGCATCCCCTTTGCCTGGGTATGGGAGGCATGCACGGCGAGGCCTACGCCAACAAGGCCCTGCAGGAAACGGACTTGATCCTCAACATCGGCAGCCGTTTCGACGATCGCCTGACGGGGGTGGTCAGCACCTTTGCCCCCCAGGCAAAAATCATCCACATAGATATTGACCCGGTGGAGATAGGCAAGAACGTGTCAGTGGATCTGCCTATCGTCGGCGATGCCAAAAACATTCTTCAATCTCTCCTCCCCTTGATCGAATCAGCCAGTCACCCAGCCTGGATAAGCAAGATTGATAGTTGGCGTACTGAGTCAGCCGAGCGTGACATTCTGGGACAGGAGACCGACGCTCTCACACCCCCTTATGCTGTCCGCCAGATCTGGCATGCCACCGAGGGTAACGCCATCATGGTCAGTGACGTGGGGCAGAATCAAATGTGGGAGGCCCAATACTTCCTCCACCACAAGCTACGGGGCCTGGTCTCTTCAGGAGGGCTGGGCACCATGGGCTTCGCTCTGCCGGCGGCTATCGGAGTCCAGATGGGAAAGCCTGATGAGACGGTCTGGGCCACGGCCGGCGACGGCGGCTTCCAGATGAACATCCAGGAGTTAGCCACGGTGGTTCAGGAGGAGTTACCCATTAAGATAGCGATTCTGAACAATGGATTCCTGGGCATGGTGCGCCAATGGCAACAGCTTTTCTTCGAGGGACGTTATTCCGGCACGCCTCTCCTGGGGCCCGACTTTGCCAAGGTAGCGGCGGCCTATGGCATCCCTGGCTCCACGGTGAGGGAGAAAAGCCAGGTGGTCTCTGCCATAGAGCAGGCCCTGGCAACCGACGGGCCGGCTCTGATTGACTTCATCGTCGAGCAGGAGGAGAACGTCTATCCCATGGTCGCGCCCGGCGGCTCTATCGGCAATATGCTACGGAGACCACAACCCGAAAGGGCCGGGAAGCAAAAAGGAGGAGACGCAAAATGAGACACACCCTGGTAGCTTTGATGGAAGATAAACCCGGCGTGCTGAATCGGATTTCCAGCCTTTTCCGCCGCCGCAACTTCAACATCGAGAGCCTGACCGTCGGCCACAGCGAGACAGCGGGCATCTCCCGCATGACCATCGTGACCGAAGGAGACCGAACCATTATCGAGCAGGTGGAGAAGCAACTCTACAAGCTGATCAACGTCACCAAGGTCACTGACGTGACCAACGAACCGGCGGTGATCCGGGAGTTGGCCCTGATCAAAGTGACAGCCAACGCCGCTACCCGCTCTGAGATCACCAGCCTGGTGGACATCTTCCGAGCCAAAGTAGTGGATGTGGCTCCCGATTCGTTGACGATCGAGATCACCGGCACAGAGGACAAAGTGGATTCTCTGACCAGCTTGCTGCACCCCTTCGGCATTCGAGAATTGGCGCGTACGGGCCGCCTGGCGATGGTACGCGGCAGCAATGGACAAAAGAATTAGAGATTAGAGATTAGAGATTAGAGATTGGATATTGGAACTTGGCCAGTACCCAATATCCAGTACTCAATATCCAAACTAAGGAGGACAAGAATGGCCAAGATTGATTTTGGAGGAACAGTGGAAGAGGTCGTCACGAGAGACGAGTTCCCACTGGAGAAAGCTCGTGAAGTTCTGAGGGATGACGTTGTCGCCGTCCTGGGTTATGGGGTGCAAGGCCCAGCCCAGGCCCTTAACATGAAAGAGAATGGCATCAACGTCATCGTGGGACAGCGGAAGGGTGGCAACTCCTGGGAAAAAGCCCTGCGGGACGGGTGGGAGCCCGGCAAGACGCTCTTCTCTCTCGAAGAAGCCACGGAAAGAGGCACTATTGCTCAATACCTGGTCTCTGATGCGGCTCAGATGATGACCTGGCCCCAGATAAAGCCCCACCTGAAGGAGGGCGATGCGCTGTACTTCTCTCACGGGTTCTCGATCGTGTATGGCGATCAGACCGGCGTCGTTCCCCCTGAGTTTGTGGACGTCATCATGGTGGCGCCCAAGGGGTCGGGGGCCAGCGTACGGGCCAATTTTCTCGCCGGCAGCGGAATCAACAGCAGTTTTGCCGTGCATCAGGACTACACGGGCCGTGCCATGGAGCGAACACTTGCCATCGGCATCGCGGTTGGTTCGGGCTACCTTTTCGCCACCACCTTCGAGAAGGAGGTGTTCAGCGACCTCACGGGAGAAAGAGGGGTTTTGATGGGCGCCCTGGCCGGCATCATGGAAGCCCAGTATAACACCCTCCGCAAGAACGGGCATAGCCCCAGCGAGGCGTTCAACGAGACCGTCGAGGAGCTGACCCAGAGCCTGATCCGGCTGGTTGACCAGAATGGCATGGATTGGATGTACGACAATTGCAGCTCCACGGCGCGGCGCGGCGCCCTCGACTGGCGCCACAGATTCCGAGAGGCGGTCATGCCAGTCTTCGATGATCTGTACGCCAGTGTTGTCTCCGGTGAACAAACGCGGATCGTACTCGCAGCTAACAGTGCACCAGATTACAAGGTGAAGCTGGACGCGGAACTGCGTGAGATGCGGGAATCGGAGATGTGGCGAGCGGGCGCTGCCGTTCGCGCCCTTCGGCCAGAGAATTGGGGAGAATGACGAAACACCCGCACACAGATCGAAAACGGATAGCTGCTCACCTGCTTCCACTGGACCCTAGTCCAGCGGCCTCCGCGGCCCGTTGCGCCCCTGAGAGGGTAGGTCCGGCGGTTTTCGGCGCTCGATTGCGCGCTCAGGGCAGCGGACTAGGGTCCGCTGCGAGCACAAGGTGAACAGATACAAAAACGGAAAGGGGGTGGTGTCGTTGACAGAAGACGACCTTGTTGACCTTAGAGGCTTGCTCCAAAAATCACTAGAAACAGGAGGAACAACGATTAACAATGGACAGAGTCATGATTTTCGACACTACCCTGCGCGACGGAGAGCAATCACCCGGCGCGGCCCTCAACGTAGACGAAAAGATTGAGATCGCCCATCTGTTAGAGGAGATGGGGGTGGACATCATCGAGGCCGGCTCCCCCATCTCCTCGCCGGGCGACTTCAGGGCCGTACAGCGCGTCTCCAAGGAGATTCGCAATTGCATCATCTGTGGCCTGACCCGGGCCA
>CAZGKH010000175.1:0-7982 GCA_964525665.1 uncultured Anaerolineae bacterium
TGCTACGATGCCCTCACCGGAAGCACGCCTCTCACCACGACCACCGTCTACGTGGCCTGGCGAGATGCAGATACTTCTGAGCTCACCGACCTTACCGCGTACGTAGGGGACTGGGCCTCCGTCTACGACAGCGTCAGCGGCGACTTCCTGGCCGCCGATGACGCGCTCAATGCATACCCCCTCGACTTCCGCCCGGTCGTCATCCTGCCCAGTGCGACAGAGCCCGCCCCTGCTGGCTACCTGGTCATCTCCTACAACGCCAATTACCTGCGGGGCTCACCGGGCAACGTGCAGCAGGCGACCGCTCAGCAGTTCATGCCGACGCTCAACCGCCACTTGGACCTAATAGACGGCCTGGACATGGCAGCCGATTACTACTTCACCGGCCTGGCCGCTGAGAAGCTGGCCGAGTGGTCCACCCAGACGGTAACTCGTCTCCTGGATTCACCCTACGGCCTGCACTACCACGGCGCCAACCGCCCGCCCTATCCCCAACTGGTGGATCAGATACAGGGAGAAGACTGGGAGCAGGACGTGGCCACCGTGCGCACCTACGAGACCGACGGCCTTAATCCCGCCACCGGCGCCCACGTGGGAGGCATCACTGCCTTCCGCAACGTCTTCGGCCAGGACCCCTTCGCCACTGGCCGCTTCTTCGAGGCGTCCATTTTGGCTGTGGACAAGGAGATGGGCGTCAAAATGGCCGTGGGACTGGAGGACAACACCGGAGCCAGCCGCAACGACGCCTGGTTCCTGGGCGTGCTCAACCGTTCGGAGAGCCTGGCCCTTGGCCCTGCGCCACTGGTGGACGCTGCTCTCAATGACCAGGGTGAGGAGTACCTGGCTCAGGTGGAGGCTCAACTGACCGGCCTCACCGATCCAGTGCCCATAGTCGCCTTGCTCGCTCACGACCACGATTTCTACAAGCATCCCCCGGCCGACCAGGAGAAGATCTGGGCCCTCTACGAGCAAGTGCTGGAGTTGACCCAAGACCTGGGCTTCCGTTCCGTCACCTTGCACGACATCTACGCCCTGGCCGAAAACGGCCCGGCGCCGACTCTCACCCAGGACGACTTACTCCAGGCCGCTCAGAACCTTATCCAGACGATGGAGGAGACAGGCTATCCGCCGGAGTTTGTGGAAGTAGGACAAGTTGCCAACTTGTCCTACAGCCTGGCCGAGGCGTTCGAGGGGTTGGCGCGGGCTCTGGCGACTTACCATGAGACCGGCAGCCTGTCAACCAGCGTGGATACGCACGACCTGCTAGGCCCCACCGTCGTTTTCCACAGCAGCGTGACGACGGCTACTCTGGCAGCAGGTGACGTGCTGGACGCCGCCGTCGCCGTCTCAGCGGTCATCACCGACCGGCTGCCGTCTCAGATAAGTGTGGGGAGCCAGACTGTCGACCCGGCAGAGTTTCTGTACCTTATGGCCCAGGAGTACGCGGCCATCGCGCAGGGGGCGACGGCTCCGGTCACCTTGCGCTCTATCAGCGCCCTGCCGCTGGTTGTGATCCAGAACTTCAGGGCCGACCCACTGACCAAGTTGCAGTTCTGGACCTACAAGCCAGCGGTCTTCGCCGTTGGTTAGTGGTATCTGTTCACCTTGTGCTCGCAGCGGACCCTGGTCCGCTGCCCCGAGCGCGCAGTCGAGCGCTGAAAACCGCTGGACCTACCTGAGCAAGGTCACAACGGGCTGCCGAGGCCGCTGGACTAGGGTCCAGCGGGAGCAGGTGAATAGCTACAGTTAGTGAATAACCTGAATCCATAGAAGGAGCTAGAGTCATGAGATTACGGAACAGATATATCAGCCTGTTAGTGGCGTCAGTCATTGCCCTGGGTCTCTGCACCGCGCCTCAGGTCGGAGCCTGGGGTAGGGCAGATGTAACGGTAGACGTCAGCCTGCCGTCAGACAGCACCGGCATTCCTGGCGGCAACCTTGCCGTGCGCATCTTCGCCCCGGCGTCGGCCGGCAACGCCCGCTACGCCGACGGCGCCCCCGTTGCCATCTTCGTGCCCGGCGGCACCGACGCTGGCACGCTCCGCCCCGCGCTGCCGCAGGCCGAAGACGTGATCCGCATCTTCTTCCTCTTCCCCGGCGGCACCGACCCGCTGGTCGGTCGCAGCAGCGATGGCGCCTACGACTATCGTGGTGCAAGTAGCATCGCGGCCCTGCGAGACGTGATCCGCTACGCCGCTGGTGAGCTGACCGACTCCGTGGGCAACACCATTGACGACGTGCTGCCGGTGCCAGTCCTGCACGACAACATCGGCCTGCTAGGTGGCTCCAACGGCGGCAATGTCATCGTTGCCGTCGCTGGTGAACACGGGGACGAGCTGGCTGGCCACCTGCGCTACATTGTCCAGTGGGAATCGCCCGTCTCCAGCCAGATCGCCACGGCTGACCTGGGTCGCGTCAGACTGGACTGCCCGCCCGGCCAGCAGGCCAGTTTGCCTGCCGTCAATCCCCGCTATCTAAGCTACGGGTCGCTGGTGCTGGACGTGGACTACAGCCAGCTCACCTACGACGCCAGCGACCCGCTGCATCCGGTTTTCTTCGACGGCACCGGCGACGGCCACTACACCACTGTGACTGATCCCGGCAGCGGCTGTCAAACCCCGGACTTGGATTTGAACGGCACGTTGGAGTTGGATGAGGACTTCCCGCTGGCCACGTTTTCGGACGGCGTGAAACAGTTCTACTCCGTCCCGGTGACCCAGGCTCTGGCCGACCAGAACGTTTTCGGCGGCGGTGTCCTGAGCTTGTCGAAGGGCAGTTGGCCACCCGACGTGGCCACGCCACCCCAGGCCATCACCTTCTGGAGCCTGCGAGAGGCAGTCCGTCAGTACCTCGCCGCGCTGACCAACATCCCCGGCCTGGAGGGCATGGTGCTGACCAGCTTGGTGGATCACGTCCAGACGGCCCCAGACCATCCCCACATCCATCAGGCGTTCGATGGCTGGGACGGGAACGGCGCCTGGGTCAAGATCAATCCCGCCCGCGACTACGTCCTGGAGGTAGACCCCGCCCTCAGCAGCCGCACCGACCTGCCGGACAACGCCGCCAACACCGCCCCGTCCGACTGGACCGACGCCAGCAGCTACGCCTTTCCTGATGACCTGGACGACGTCTACTTCGCCGCTGCGGTCCACGAGATGGCCGACCGCGCCCACAGTGCCAGCGGCACGCCGACGGCTACCGCCACAACCAGCACCTCCACGCCAACGCCAACCTCCACTCCAACGAACACGCCCACTCCCACCACAACCTCTGTCCCCTTCCATACTTACTTGCCCCTGGTGATGAAGGCATGGCAGCATCAGCCCTGGCTTACTCCCACGACCACACCAACCCCCACCGCCACGCCCACTCCCACCTCGACCCCTACGTCCACTCCCGAGCCTTGGGTGTACGAGGAGACGGTCTTCTACAGCGACGAGGACGTCTCGCGGCCAGAGCTATGCTTCGTCGGCGACCGGGCCTACTTGGCCCTGCGCAAGATCGTTACTCCTGAGGGCGGTGGGCCGAAAGACCGGCTGATCGTGCTCAAGGTCTTTGACGTGGATGCTGCCGGTGACTGGACCGATCGCACCGCCGATGTGTTCCCTGACGACCCGCATGTCCTCTACGGTCCCGGTGATCCAAACCCAGCCGGCGACTTCACCGACCAGCAACTGATATGCACGGACGAGGCTTTTTTCGTGGTCTTCGAAGCTCACTACAAACAGGAAGGGCAGGACCTCAAACGGACGGTCGTGCGCCGCTACCTTCCCGACTGGAGCCTCGACCGACAGATTTTCCTCTTCGACGGGACAGTTGGCCTTACCGAATACAAGACGGACGACCCCGGCGCGGCTCTGCTCAACGGGACTCTCTTCACCTGGGTGGTGAAGCTCAGCCAATCACCCATGCAGGCCACGGGCTTCGCCCTCTACGGCGTTGACCCCGTCACCCTCGAAGTGACCGTGGATGATGGCGCGGGAAACCCGGTCGTCCTGGACAACCCCGAACATGCCCCCTTCGCCGGTGTCATGGACTTCATCAACGGCGAGTACCGCCTGCTTTCCTCTCCCCATGCCGAGGGGGAGCCCCCGTTTAGTGAGGATGGCCTGGTCGAGTACCACTACAATCAAGCCTGGCAGCTTGTCGAGTCTGATGTCGTGGAGCATCCTTTTGGCAACGCTCAGCCAGCCTACGCTACCGGCCGCATACGGTATGATGACGTGGACGCCTGGGGCTTCATCGTCGTACCTGAGGGGCAGAGCCAGGAGGGAGGGGCCATCGGCCAGGCATGGGTGCGGCTGGCTGACGCCGACGGTGGCCAGACCTACTTCCTAGCCTCCGACAACGACGCCACCCCCGAGGACGACGACACCCGTCACACCGAACTGGCCATCCACAACGGCAAGGGCTACGTGTCCTACTTTCATATTGCCGAGGGCACTGACCGCGCGACGACCATCAAGCGCTATCGCATCCCGACGGCCGAGGAGGTGTCACCTCTGTACTTCTTCTACGCCATCCACACCCACGTACAGGGCGACTGGTTCCCCTACACCGACCTTGGGATGACGGAGCTTGACACCCAGGTGGCCGACAACATGATCGCCGCCATTGACGGCATCGCCCAGGTGTTGGACGATCACGGGGCCAAGGGGTCGTGGGAGGTGGTCTACGGCACATCCAAAGGGTTGTGTACCTACCAGGGTGAAGATCACATCTTCCAGCAGTTGGTTGACTCAGGACACGAGGTCGGCGTCCACGCCCATCGCACTACGCATATCGAATCCGCCTTCCAGAACCTCCAGGACTACTGCGGCATCACTTCTGACCTGACATCGGGCTTCATGATTGAGGCGTCGGATGCCGGCCCCGAGGGAGCTCAGGAAACCCTGTCCCAGGCCATCGAGGAGGCGCTCAGCTTTGGTATGACTGTCGCAACGGAGAACCTCTCCCCGGCTGATTCCAAGAACCCGTTTGGCGAGCTTTGCGACAACCAGATCGGCGTGGGCAACGACATGTGGGAGCAAACGGGCAATCTGATGTTCCCCTGGCGACCGGATTACATCAACCGGAACATCTGCGCGGACGATCCTGAGGGCGACATGGTCTTCGTTGACCACGTGCCCCCCAGTTGGATGATCCTGCCTGAGCAGGGGAAGGTGGATGTTCTCACCGACGCCAACTTCGACCAGCTCCGTGAGCAGTTCGATGCAGCTCTGGCCTACATGGAAGAGAACCGGCCAGACCGCATCGCCGCCTGGGGCTTCGTCAGCCACATCAACGAGTACGCTGTGGGCAGCCAGGGTGAGAACCCGCCTCATCCTGCGGCCCTGGATGCCTTGGATCAGTTCCTGGACTACGTGGATTCGAAGGTGGCGGAGGGCAGGGTCGTCTACGCTACCGCCAGCGAGATTGCCGGCCTTTCAAGTGACTAATGACCAGGGATCAATGACTGGTAAGTCAAGACCCGACAGACTTCCTTTGATCAAGAGGAAAGAAATGAACCAACGCCCAGCATCTCGCCCTACGTTTGCACTGCTATTCCTGGCCGGCATTCTTGGTCTGGCCTTCGCTGGCGGGCCAGCCACCGCCGGCATCGTCCCTGCCGCCACGCCAGTCATCATTGACGTGGACCTGCCCTCAGACAGTACCGGCGTCCCCGGCGGTACCCTGGCTGTGCGTATCCACGCGCCGGCCTCCCCCGCCGGCGCACGCTACGCCGACGGTGCGCCGGTGGTCGTATACGCCGTCGGTGGCGTGAGCGCGGGCACGCTGCACACCCAGCAACTAAGCCTGGCCGAAGACGTGATCCGCATCTTCTTCCTCTTCCCCGGCGGCGCCGATCTGGGTCGCAGCAGCGACGGCGCCTACGACTACCGCGGCCCGAACAGCATCGCCGCCCTGCGGGACGTCATCCGCTACGCTGCCGGCGAACTGACCGACTCTCTGGGCCGGACCGTTGACGACGTGGTGCCAGCGCCCGTCCTGCACGAGGTCGGCCTGGTGGGTTCCTCCAATGGCGGCAACATAGTCATAGCGGTAATGGCTGAGTACGGCATTGAGCTGGCTGACCACGTCCGATACATCATCCAGTGGGAGTCGCCCGTCTCTAGCCAGTTTGTCACCACGGAGCTGGGCGCCGTCATGCTGGATTGTCCAGACAGCCGCCAGGAGCTTCTGCTCGCAGTCAACCCCCGCTATGTCGGCTATGGGCCGCTGGAACTGGACGTGGACTACAGCCAACTGGCCTACGATCCGGGCAACCCGCGCCACCCCCTGTTCTGGGATGGAAACGGCGATGGGCGCTATACCACCACCTTGGACCCCGGCACCGGCTGCCACACGCCAGACCTGGACCTGAGTGGCACCCTGGAGCTGAACGAAGACTTTCCTCTCAACACAGATGGGGCGAGGCAGAGCTACTCCCGCCCTGGCACTCAAGCGCTCGCCGATCAGAACGTCTTCGGTGGCAGTTGGCCGGCCGACGTCGCCACCGTGGCCGAGGCCAACGCTTTCTGGGATCTGCGGGAAGCGGTGCGCCTGGCCCCCAGCGCGCTGGCCAACAGTCCGGGGCTGGAGGGGATGGTCCTGGTCAGCATCGTTGACCACCACTTCCAGCCTGCCCCCGATAAGCCCCACATTCGCCAGGCGTTTGATGGCTGGGATGGGGCCGGGCACTGGGTCAAGCTAAACCCGGCGCGCGACTACGTCCTGGAAGTGGAGCCCACTCTCAGCAGCCGTGCTGACCTCCCGGACAATGCCCCCAACACGGCCCCGGCGGATTGGACTGATGTCACCAGCTACGCCTACCCAGAGGATCTGGACGAGGTATACTTCGCTGCTGCGATCCACGAGATGGCTGACCGGGCCCAGGCCATCACTGACGCCACACCGACGCCGACCAGAACCTCGACGCCGACACCGACTCTGTCACCAACTGCCACGCCAACACCAACTTTGTCACCAACCGCCACACCGACCTCGACCGGCGCCTTGTCGCCGACGCCGACCCCGTCACCAACTGCCACGCCGACGCCGACCAGTACGGAGACGGCCACACCCACCACAACGTCACCCTCCCATCGCGTCTACCTGCCCCTGGTGGTCCGCAACTGGCACCAGCCCTGGCTCACGCCCACGCCTACCCCAACCCCAGGCCAGGCGCCGCCGCTATACTTCTTCTACGTCAATCACACCCATCTCAATGGCGACTACTGGCCCTACGAAGCCCCAAACATGGTGAGCATCAACAGCGGCGTGGCCGACAACACTATCGCTGCCATCGAGGGGATTGCCCAGGTGTTGGATAGCTATGGCGTCAGGGCGACCTGGGAAACGGTTTATGGCACGGCCAAGGGACTGTGCATCTACGAGGGGGCGGGCCACGTCTTCCAACGCTTGCAGGATGCCGGCCATGAGGTTGGACTTCACGTGCACAGCTATGCTGACTATGGCCGCGATTACCAGGCCGTGCATGGCGTATGTGGCATAGACCCTCAGGCGACGTCGGGGCTGGTCATCGGCGCTGCCGGCGTGCCCCCAGCTGAGGCGCAAGCCAACGTCGCAGAAGCCATCCAGACCAACCTGGGCTTCGGCATTGACACCGGAACCATCGCCATGAGCGGCAGCCAGCTCATGCAGTACTGCAATCACCAGGTTGGTGTGGGGAATGATATGTGGGAGCAGACAGGCAACCTGATGTTCCCCTGGCGACCCGACTGGCAGAGCCAGAATGTCTGCACCGATTCGGCGACCAGCGGCTTCGCGTTCGTAGACCATGCAAACATGGAGTCCTGGACCAACCGGCCCGGCAACCAGCAGGCCGACCTCCTGACCGACGCCGACTTCGACCGCCTGCGTGCCCTGTTCTACGCCGCGCTAGCCTACATTGAGACCAATCGCCCGGACCGCGGCGCCGCCCGGGGGCGCGTGACCCACATCCACGAACTCTCGGCGGGCGCGCGCAGCGATACGTCCGC
>CAZGKH010000176.1:0-7927 GCA_964525665.1 uncultured Anaerolineae bacterium
GCTATACGTCAGTCTACCGCTCAGCCACGCTACTACACCCAAGATCACCGCTTCCACAAGGGTGAGCACTCCCCACAGACTGGCTGCATCGTACCAAAAGCGGGTGGGGAAAAGACGGATCAAGGTGTCTGAGAAGGCGAAAATCCAGGAATCGCCCTCGAAGAAAGCCAGGTGAAACTGGGTGAAGAACCAGTCGAAGTTCAGATAGACCAAAGCTACCAGGGCTGCCAGCAAACCTATGGTAAACAGAGATCCTTGGAGCAGAGCGGTGGACACCTGGGGCTGGGTGTCTCGTACTACCAGCAGGACGCCCAACGAGAAGGCCATGAGCAGCCCCAGAAACCCATGGGCCAAGAAAGCCTGCAGAGTCACCGCCTTGACATCCACCATGTGAGCTAACTCCCGCTCATTGAACAAAGGCCCCGTCTCTCCCTCCAAATCCTCCAGTACCTCAATGCCCGCATCCGAACGCAAATAGGTGATCGCCGTGTCAGCCACTACGAGTCTTTCTTCATCCGTGAACCCCGGTGAGGGTGGGAAGCTCGCCTTCCCGTACTCATAGCGCAGGAAGGTTGGCGTCATGAAGAGGTAGAGGTTCGTCAACAGCAGAAAAACGGGGATGGACAGAATTATCAATAATCTGGCAATGGTGATGATGATTCTCTTGAGCATAGTCTGAGCCTCTCCTGTAAGGGCCAAGAACCCCTGTATTTACGGTCAGCCTATTATACTCTGTTCACCAAGTTCTGGCAAACCCTCACGTTTCACGATCAGTTGACTCACGAGGTCTTTCGTGGTATAGTTTGGCCAACGTCGTTAGCACATCATCATTGATCAGACCGACATGGCGGGGAGACGACTGTGGAGCGGATTGATAAGTTGACGACATTCCTCGATAAGCTAGTACTCGCTTTGGCTAAACACTGGTTGCTTTTGGTCAATCTGGTGCTGGCTGTCTACGGTGGCTTGCCTCTGTTAGCTCCAGTACTGATGGGCGTGGGATACACTGGGCTGGCCGAGTTGATATACACGATTTACAGGCCACTCTGTCACCAGTTGCCTCAGCGCTCCTTTTTCCTCTTTGGTTCCCAGCTAGCCTATCACCTCGAGACCTTGCAGGAGTTGCTAGGACCAGAAACGCTGGCCACTGATTCCCTGGCTAAAGCATTCATCGGCAACGCAACTCTCGGCTACAAGATGGCCTACTGCCAACGCGATATGGCCATGTACGGCTCAATGTTGCTGGCAGGGATGGTCTTTGGGCTGGTGCGCCACCACCTCAAGCCACTTACCTTTACCCGTTATCTCATTTCCCTCACTCCCTTGGCAGTTGACGGACTCGTTCAACTCCTCACTTCGTACGAAAGCACCTGGCAACTGCGCATCATCACCGGCAGCATCTTTGGCCTGGCTACCGTTTGGTTTGCCTACCCGCACCTGGAGGCGGGCGCGACGGAGCTTCAACGCGAAATCAGCACAAAGTGAGAGAAGCCAGGTTTTTCGCTCAAGAATGCTTGCCGGGGCATCGAGAATGTGTGTCATTGCGGACGTCTTGGAAAACAGCGGGTTCAAAAACCTGGTTTCTGGGTTCCAAGCCCAAAAATCAAGAGGGCCAGGAATACTTATCCCTGGCCCTCAATCAAAAGGAGGAGAAGAAACTTGGACGGCATGGCCCATTCCTGGCATGGTCCGCCGATGCTCATCGCCTTTGATAAGCCATGCCTGATTATATGATACCACTTTTTGATTTTTTTTGCTAGACGTTTGCCCTACGCTTACCCTACGGAATGCCTACAGTTAGCGAGGCACCTGCAAATCGTTCGACTGAGTTCACGCCGAAGGCTCACGACGAGGTCCTGCCGCCTGTCCTGAGCCAATCGAAGGGATGCGGTGCTCTTTTTCACGCTTTCTTCACGCACAGGATGTGGATTGTGTGATATAATGTATTTTAGACATTTCACGGTCGCATATACAAGTCGAGGTATACTGAGAAAACACCACCTACAAGCCTGAGTCGATCCAAAGCTGAAGCTTTGACAACTGTCCGCTTTTGTGGTATGCTATTCGCGGACAAATATAACATCAACTCAGTTTATACCGATAAAGGCAAACCCATCGAAAGATGGGGACGCAAAGCCACGGGTTTACGTTGGCGGACGGCTAATCGCTATCCGCTAATAGGACAGCCGGGTTACCGAAGATGGAGCATACAAAGCGTGCTGTCCGAGCATATCCCTGTGGCAGCACGCTTTTTTTCTGCCAAGCTTTCACAGAGAAGGGAGTGTATATGGATAACGCACCTCGCACCCTGATCGCCTGGCAAACGCGGTGGCGTATAGCGCGTAAACGTCCCCGAAGGGGCTATCTGTACTTCGCATCGCTCTCCATCCTCTTGACGCTCTTGGCCATCGCCCCCCGCCAGGCCAGCCTTCAGACCTACCAGTTCGTGAAGCAGTCCAGTTCCGCCATCGCCATCACCGACGACGGGAGTCGGCTGCTGGTGGTCAACCCCGACTCCAACAGCGTCTCGGTGATGGACCCGCTGGCCGGTGAGAAGCTGGCCGAACTGACCGTCGGCGACGATCCCCGCACAGTGGCCCTGGAAGGCAGCGCCAGAGCCTACGTCGCCAACCGTGGCTCCGACACCGTATCGGTGATAGACCTGAGCCAACTGACTGTAGCCGCTACTATTGAGGTCGAGGATCAGCCGTACGGCGTCGTCGTGGCGCCAGAGGGCGCCTTCGCCTTCGTCGCCAACTCCGGGTCCGACAGCATCTCAGTCATCGAAACGGCCACCCTCCAGGTCGTCGCCACTATCCCGCTGCGCGACCGCCCGGCCGGCCTGGCCGTCACCGCCAACCAGTTGTACGTCACCCACCTTTTGACCGGCCTGGTGAGCGTGATTGACGTGACCGGCCTGCCGGAGCCCCCCCCCTATTGCGGTCCATTGGACTTCGACCTTGATGGGCAGGTGTCCGTGATCGAGATCATGCAGGTAGCCAGCAGGTGGGGGTGCCAATGTGACGACGAGTGTTACGATCCCCGTTATGACATTGATGAAGACTGCGACATTGATGTGGTGGACATCATGCTGGTGACGGTACTCTGGGGCCCGGCCTGCCCGGTGATCTCGACCGGGTCTTCCAGCAACCTGGCCCAGACCATCGTCCTGGATCCAACGGAGACCCAGGCCTACTTGCCGCACATCAAGTCCAATTCGTCCAACCCCGCCCCCCTGTTCGACACCACTGTCTTCCCCGTGGTGTCGGTGATTGACCTGACGACCAACCAGCACCTCCCCTCGGAGCGCATCAGCCTGGAGACGGTGGACGTCCCCGTCAACATGCCCTTCGATGCCGCCTTTACCCCCGACGGCTCGGAGCTGTGGGTGCTGAACGCCGGCAGCAACGACATCTCCGTCATTGATATGGGATTGCACATTGGGGTGGATCACATCACCGTCGGCGCCAATCCACGTGGCATCGTTCTCTCGCCAGACGGCGGGACCGCCTACGTCAACAATACCCTCGACGGCACCGTCTCCGTCATTGACACCGC
Source organism: uncultured Anaerolineae bacterium (assembly GCA_964525665.1). Taxonomy (GTDB): domain Bacteria; phylum Chloroflexota; class Anaerolineae; order VGOG01; family VGOG01; genus CAYMKL01. Next base: position 3,559 of record CAZGKH010000176.1, read on the forward strand.
AGCGGTGACCGTGACGGGCGTCCTCACTTCTACCCAAATCTACCTGCCCCCTGTCCTGCTGCACGGCAAGAAGTTGTTCTACACCAGCGCGCGGCCTGCCATCTCCCGCGATCAGTGGATCAGTTGCGCCTCCTGCCACTTCGATAGCGAAATGGATGGCCGCACCTGGAACTTTCCTGGTCTTGGCCCTCGCAACACCCCCAGCCTGCTGGGAGTGATCCAGACCTATCCCATCAACTGGCAGGCCGACATGGATGAGACCCAGGATCAAGAGCACTTCATTCGCGGCCTCCAGGCCGGCAGCGGACTGATCACTGAGGGCGATCCATACCCTGGCCGTGGCATGTTCAACGTGGGGCAATCGCTGGAGCTGGATGCCCTGGCTACCTTCGTGGACTCGATACCCATGCCTCGCAACCCGGACATCCCACCGGGCGGCCTGATTCCGCCGGAGGTGGAACGCGGCCGACTGGTGTTCGAGTCGTCAACCACCCAGTGCACCGTCTGCCACCCGGCCCCGTTCTACACCGACCGACAGAAGCACGACGTCGGCACGGCGAGCGGACCAGGAGAGCTGGCCGGCCCTGAGATAGACACCCCCACCCTGCGCGGTCTGACCCACACCGCCCCGTACCTGCACGACGGTTCGGCCCCGACTCTGTACGACGTGTTGGTAACGGCGAACCCCGCTGACCAGCACGGGGTCACGTCGCACCTCACACCGGATGAGGTCGCGGATTTGATTGCGTTTTTGGAGGCTCTGCCGTACTGAGTTGGAGATTGGATATTGGATATTAGAGATTGGGGAAAGGAGATGGAAACATGAAGCGAATTGGTTCCATCACGCTGGCTATTTGCCTGTTGGCCGGGCTGCTACCCGGACCTAGTCCTAGCACACTAGCTGCAACACCCAACACGCAATACGCAATACGCAATACGGAATACCCAATACCCAATACCCAATACCCAATATCCAATACAGCTACCTTTACGGTTTCGGGGACAATTCGCGATCCTGATGGTGTTCCGGTCCCCGACGTCGAGGTGGGGGTCAGCAACGAGCATGATTGGGTCGAGGACGTGACCGACGACAACGGGTTCTACAGCATCCAGGTCAGCGGCCCGACCTGGCTGCGCTTCTACATCGAGCCGCTGGTGGAGACCCGGCTGGCGCGGGTGGTCGTGTACGAGGAGGGGCCTTTCAATAGCAACACCACTATGGACTTTGACCTGGTGGCTGGCCACCTTTTCTCCGGCGAGGTGCAGTCGCCCACGGGGGACAGTACCTACCTGCCGTGGGGCGCAGACATCATAGCCCTCACCAATCCACTGCCGGAGAACGTGAGTGTCTCGTTCTGGACCAATTGGCGCGACGGCGCTTTTGAAATCGTCTACCCGCCGGATGTCTACAGCATCCTGGTACGCTACCCGCCCCGCCCTTTCTACCCCACGCGGATCACGGTCGACTTGCGCTCCGGCGACGTGGTGGACTACGACTTCATCCTCAACGTGGCCCCCGACCCGCTGCCGGGCACTGAGCCTCCCAATGCCAGCCTCATCACTCTGGGCACGCCCGACGCCGACGGCTTCCTGAGCGTGACCGGCGCGCCGGGGACTGTCTCCCCCTTCGCCGCCGTCTTCATCGCCCACATGAACTCCGGCCGCTGGACCAGCGCCGTGGCCGGAGAGGACGGTAGCTTCTCCGCCACAGCTTACGGTCCACCTGGCTCCACCCTCATCGTCAAGCAGGATCCATCTCACCGGTACTTCAACAAGTTCATTGACCACGCCGACTCCTACGAGGAGGACTACGGCGTCATCAGCTCCTCCAATCTTGACTCGCTGGCGTCCACCACACTCCAGGTGCCGGTCGGAGACGTGGGGATACAGAGACGCGGGGATACGGAGACGACTTCCACATTTTCATATCTCCACGTCGCCACGTCACCCAGTCTCCGCGCCCCCTTGATCGGCTCCGGCATCATCAACCCGTACGACGGCGTGGCCGTATGGAACGTGACGGGTGAGATTTCAGCGGCGGACACCCTGAGGCGCGTCATCAGCGGAACTCTGAACGGCGATCTTGAGAGCGGGCTGTACGCCGGTGGGATTTACCGCGCCAAGCCCGTCCTGGCAGACCTGGATGGCAACGGTGACCTGGACCTCTACATCGGTGATCACAATGGCTACATCGTCCACTATCGCAACGATGGGCTATTTGATTCCGGATTTCAGATTTCGGATTTCGGAAAATCGCTCCGCAATCTGCAATCCGAAATCCGCAATGTGAAATGGACCTTCGTGACCGATCGCTGGGAGAACATGGACATTAGCTGGTCTACCTCGCCGGCCTTCGTGGACATTGACTATGATGGTGACCAGGACTTGCTGGCTGGCACCGGCAACGGGCGCATTACTTTCTTCCGCAACATCGGCACGCCGACCACGCCGGCCTGGCGCTTCGTGACCGACGAATATGCTGATATTGATGTAGGCAGCTACGCCGCGCCGACCTTCGCCGACGTAGACGCCGACGACGATTACGATATGTTCATTGGCAACAGCGATGGCTACGTCGCTTTCTATCGCAACATCGGCACGCGCGAAGAGGCCGTGTGGATGCTCGTCACCAACGACTACCTGGGAACCAGCGTGAGTGGCTCAGCCCAGCCGGTGCTGGCCGACGTGGATGACGACGGCGACCTGGACTTCTTCGTCGGCTCCAACTACGAGATCAGCCACTGGCGCAACGACGGCGACCCAACCGTGCCTTCCTGGACCCTGGTCACCCACCAGTACGCCAACATCTACGAGCCCAGCAGCGGCCTGGCTCCCGTCTTCGCTGATCTGGACGAGGACGGAGACCTGGACATGCTCTTGGGCTGGAAGTACGGCCCTATCCGTACCTACACCAACCTGGGCACCCCCAGCGCCCCTGTCTGGGCGCGCACTGTTGACGATACTTGCCCGCTGGACCTGGGCGGCTACTCGACCCCTGTCCTGGCAGACTGGGACGGTGACGGCGACCTGGACATGCTGGTAGGCGACTACCACAAGCGGGTACGCATGCTGCGTAATGAAGGCGGGGAGTGGGATGGTGGGCGATGGACGGACGCGGGCCTGGTGACCGCCGTCAACCCGGATGACCTGTACCACCCTGCCCCTACGCTGGTGGACATTGACGCCGACGGCGATCTGGACCTCTTCGTCGGCGAAGACGACGGCATGGTGGATTTCCTCACCAACCTCGGCTCGCGCACAGATCCCAACTGGGTGCTGACCGCCATAGGGTACCAGGGCTTCGACGTAGGCACCCACGCCAAGCCAACCTTCGGCGATCTGGACAGTGATGGCGACTACGACCTGCTGATAGGTGAGAAATACGGTCGTCTCCACTTCTACGAGAACATCGGCACGCCCGCCAGCCCCTCCTGGGCGACCCCCGATCATTACTATGGGGGCGTTGACGTGGGGGACTACAGTGCGCCCCTCCTGACTGACCTGGACGGCGATCTGGATCCGGATCTGCTCATCGGCGATGAGGATGGGCGGATATGGGCCTATGAAAACGACGGCGGCGCTTTCACCCTCCTGACCCAGGACTACGGAGCCGCCAGGCCGGACGACTATGCGACGCCAGCCATGGGAGATCTGAACGACGACGGTTGGCCGGACCTGGTGATTGGCAGCCTGGCCGGCGGCTTGCAGGTGTACCTGAACCGCAGCGGCGAGCCGCCATCGGAGGGCCTCCAGCCGGGTGACGCCCTCACCGCGTCGGGCACCATGCGCATAACCTCCACCGGCCTTCCCCCCGACTTTGACCCGACCTCGGTCTATCTGGGAGGCAGCTTCGAGCCGCGCCCGTTCTTCGACGCTGACGGCCGTGCCCACGGCACCAACAACCAGTTCTACTCCACCCTCGTGACCCCTACTGGGTTCCCTGTGGAGCGATACGCGAGCTGGTACAACCGCTGGGCCAGCTACTTCGAGATGACCAATAAGCGGATGGTGGACGAGGACACCATTGAGGCCGACTTCGAGGTCACGATGTACCTGCCAGACGACTTCCCGACAGGTTGGTACTGTCCGACTCTCGAGCTTTCCTTCGGCAGCATCCCCGGAGCTACGGACGAGACCGTAGCCAGCGTGTTCACCTCTAACCGGGCCAGGAACCTGGTCCCTGGGCCAATGGTCAAGGTGGGTGAGCCGGCCACGCCGCACCTGTCCTGGATGCTCATGGCTGACACCTTCTCCAACGCCACCCGCGGCACTCTGCCCACCGACTCCCCCCCTGGTAGGGGGGGTAGGGGGGGGCCTCAACTGGCCAATCGCAGGATCTACCAGGAGGGCGCCTTTTTCGTCCCCCGCT